>CALRWU020000092.1:0-9212 GCA_943371945.1 Azorhizobium sp. AG788 | reverse complement strand
GTCTCGACCTCCGCCGATCTCGTCGCCGTCGATCTCATCCCGGAAGCGTCCACCGCCAAGCCGCCAAAGCTTGTCTCGCCGCTGGTCGCGAAACAGAAGGCGGCCGCCGAAGCCAAACGCATCGCCGCCCTGCCGCCGCCCGCCCCGCTGGAGCCACTGGAAGTGCGCGGCAGCCATTCCGGAGACAGTTCGCGCATCGCGTTCTACTGGGACAACAAGACCGGTTATAAAGTCGCATCAAACGCCGATGGCGTGATGAAGATCCAGTTCCCCAAGCGCGCCAAGCCGGATCTCGCCTATCTGCACATCACGCCGCCCGCCAACCTCGCCAACTTCCAGGGCGAGAATTCCGACAGGGGCTATCTCGTCACCCTCCCGGCGAAGGACAAGCTGCCGATCAAGGCCTTCCTTGAGGGCGATACGCTCGTTGTCGATATTTCCAAGCCGCAGCCGCCGGAGGCGCCGCCAGAGAAGGGCGCCGAGAAGCCGAAAGTCACGCCAGCGCCGCCCGCAAAACTCCCGACAAAGGACGACGGGGCGATCATGCTTACGCCGCCGCCTGCCGCGAGCGATGCGGTCGGCGGGTCCGAGCGGGTCACGGCGATGGCGAAGAGCTGGGCCGATCCGGCGCCCCGCAATGGCGTCGTTCTTGTAAAGGTCGCACGGATCACAACCGGCGTCGAATTGTCCTTTCCCTTCGCTGCGCCAGCGCCGGCGGCGATCTTTGCGCGCGGGCCTGTCGTGTGGGCCGTTTTCGCGGCCAATGCCGATCTCAAGCTCGATGCGACGAACCTCCCGACCGGCTACCGCGCGCGCACCTTCCGGGTGAAGAACGCAACCATCCTGCGCCTTGAAACACCGAAGGGTCTCAGCGTCTCGGCCCGGATGGATGAATCGATGTGGGCGCTGAAAGTTGCGCCGACCGCCGACAAGCCCGAGCGCTTCGCCAAGGCAGACCGCAAGGCCGGCGACGATGGACGCTCCCGCATCGAGGCGATGCTGATCGGCGCGAGCGGTATCGTCTGGTTCGAAGACCCGGTGATCGGCGACCAGCTCGCAGCCGCCGTTTCCTATGGCCCTTCCACTGCTTCCGCGACGCCGCGCGATTTCGTCGAGGCCTCGCTCCTTGCCACGGCTCATGGTCTCGCCATTGTGCCCAAGTCGGACGATGTGCAGGTCACGCTGGAAGGCGAGCGCGTCGCCGTGTCCATGGCGTCCAGTGGGCAGACCTCGCCCGAGGCGCCCCTTGGCGACATCAGTTTCACGCAAAGCGTGGTCAACCCCGCCTTCATCGACTTCGCCGCCTGGGGCGCAGCGCGCGGCGAGCAGTATGTCAAACAGCTGGATGCGCTCGAGAGCAAGGCGGCGGATATCGAGCCCTCCACGCCCGCCGGCGGTGAAGCCGCGCTCAACCTCGCACGCTTCCATCTTGGACACATGCAGTCTCAGGAAGCGCTTGGCGTCCTGCGCGCTGCTGTCGCCGCCCGTCCCGAGCTTGAGCAGGACCCCAACTTCCTCGGCATGCGCGGCGCCGCCAGCTATATGTCGGGTCGCCTGAAGGACGCCGAGAACGACCTCTCGCGCGGGACATTGCGCGCCGATCCTTCGGCCGCCCTCTGGCGCGGCATGGTCGCCGCGGGCAAGGGCGAATGGGATCGCGCCATCGAATTCTTCCGCGCCGCCGAGCGTCAGCTCTATCTCTATCCATCGGTGCGCGGCGCCGAGTTCTCCGCCGTCTGGGCCGAAGCCGCCCTGCGCGCGAACGATTTCGACGCCGCCCGCCGCCAGGCCAATCTCGCCGTAGCGAATGGCGAGCGCGAAGTGAAGGAGCGTGGCCAACTCGTGCTGGCGAACCTGCGCGCCACCATAGATGGCCCCGCCGCGGCGTGGCCCGAACTCGATCGCCTGTCGAAATCTGCCGTCGAGCCCGTCGCCGTGCGCGCCGAATTGCGTCGCCTCGAGCTCGCCGTACCCGCCGGCAAGATGAGCGCCAACGAAGCCGCTCAGGAACTCGAGGCGCTGCGCTTCCGCTGGCGTGGCGACGAGGTCGAGATGGCGACCGTCGGCATCCTCGCCGACCAGTACATGCGTGTCGGACGCTTCCGCGACGCGCTTCTGCTGGCCCAATCCACAGCCATGCGCGACGCCAACGCCCCCGGCGCGCGCGACCTGCGCCTGAAACTCTCCGACTATTTCCGTCGCCTGTTCCTGAATGGCGAAGCCGACCGGCTCGATCCCATCCAGGCCGTCGCGTTGTTCTACGAATTCGACGATACGCTGATGCCGATCGGCCCCGATGGCGATCAGATGGTGCGCAAGCTTGCGCAGCGTCTTGTCGCCTTCGATCTGCTGGAGCCTGCCTCGGCGCTGCTGCAGTATCAGGTCGACAATCGCCTGCGCGGCGTCGGCAAGGCGTCGGTGGCGGTCGATCTCGCCTCGATCTATCTGTGGGACAAGCGACCTGAAAAGGCGCTGGCTGCCCTCAACTCGACCCGGATTCCCACGTTGCCGAAGCCGCTCGCGCTCGAACGCCGCCTGCTCGAAGCCGCCGCCTATCGCGATCTCGGCCAGTTCGATCATGTCATCGAACTTGTTGAACCGCTCGACGGCGTCGAACCGAAATCCCTGATGGCCGATGCCTACTGGCGCGACCGCAAATGGAACGAGGCCGGCCGCGCGCTGCTCGCCATGCTGCAGGGAACGGCGCAGGTCTCGACCAAGGACGCCGACCTCGTCTTCAAGACCGCCATCGCCGCGCGCATGGCGAAGGACCCCGGCATGATCGCGCAGGTTCGCGGCTATGCAAAAGCCATGGAAGGCAACGCCAACAAGGCGAGCTTCGACCTCATCACCGCCTCCGCCGATGTCAGCGGCGCCAGCCTCTCCGAGGCCGTCAGGCGGCTCGCCGACGCACCGCGTGTTGATGCGTTCTCGGTCGCCATGAAGAAGCGTTTCGACGCGCCGAAGGCAACGCCCGCTGGCTAGCTGTTGAGAGTCCACATTCAGGCCGCGTGCAGATTCGGCGGACAGCCGAAAATCTTCCGCTACAGTTTCAAGCGCTTGGCGCAAAAAACTGTAGGATTGAAAAACGCAAAAATATAAATCCGCGCATCGCCGTCCTACACCCGCTTCAGCGGCCTTATGTTCGTCGGCATGACACGAGCACGCTCTCGCACACACGGGCTGGTAATCCCGCCGCTGAGTCAGCCTTTGCTGACGGCGGCGCTGTGCGTTTTCGTGAGCCTCGTGCTTGGCGTCGCCTCAACTCTCCAGATGATCTGCGCTGTCTTCCGTCGTGATTGGCACACGATCGAAGCAGGCAAGGTTCTGCCCCGAGAGACGAGCGGCATTCACAACAAGGAACACTCTGGACCGCTGGGCCTCCGCCCGGCCGTCACCGCGCAGCGTCGAGCTCACACACGCTGCGCCAGCAACCTCCGTCACGATGCCACGCACACGGAGTCCTCCCGCGCCGAAGGCGGGGGAGGTGGATCGCCGCGTCTTCACGGCGAGCCGGAGGGGGCTGTCTCCAAGCCTCCGTGGTTTGTGTCTTTCCGGGCGAAGGCGCAACGCGCCGCAGATACGGAACCCAGGAACGACGCTCTCCACCGTCAGGATTTGCTACTGCTGCGTTCCCGCTCTCCGCGCTCGCGCGCTGCGGCGGGCATGACACCGTTGCTGAGCGCCTGATCTCAGCGCGCCCGTAGCAAGGCCAACAGACCCCACCCCAACCCCGGCCCACAGCCGCAGGGATCGCACCCTCACGCCACTTGCCCTGCGGCCCAGCCCGAGCTCCACGCCCACTGGAAATTGTAGCCGCCCAGCCATCCGGTGACGTCCACGCACTCACCGACGAAATACAAACCCGGCGCCGCCTTCGCCTCCATCGTCTGTGAAGACAGTCCGTCCGTATCGACGCCGCCAATCGTCACCTCGGCCGTGCGCCAGCCTTCAGTTCCAAACGGCTTCACCCGCCAGGCATTCACAGCCTCCGCCACCGTCCGCAGTTTCACATCCGACAGATCCGCCAGTCGCGCGGTCTGAAATGTCCGGCCCGCAATCTGATCCGCCAGCCGCTTCGGCACGATCGCTGCCAGCGCATTGTCCAGCTGCAAGCGGGGCTGGTCTTTCCGGCGCAGCTTCAACTCCTCAAAGACATTCCGCCCGCGTGCAAGATCGATGACGACCTCGTCGCCTTCGCGCCAGTACGACGAGATCTGCAATATACTCGGCCCCGACAAACCCCGATGGGTGAACAGCATGCCTTCATCGAATGCCGTTTTTCCGCAGGACGCCCGCGCCTCGACCGACAACCCCGCCAGCTCCGCAATCGGCTCGATCGCCGGCGAGGCAAAGGTGAAGGGCACAAGAGCAGGGCGCGGCTCGACGATCTTCAGGCCGAACTGCTCCGCGATCTCGTAGGCGAAGCCGCTCGACCCCATCTTCGGAATCGACTTGCCGCCAGTCGCAATCACCAGCGACCTGCACGCAATCGCGCCAGCCGAGGTTTCGACCACAAACCCGTCGCCCTCGCGCCGTACCGCGCCGGGTTCAATGTTCAACCGCAGCTCGCCTCCGGCCGCAGCCAGATCTTCCACCAGCATGTCGATGATCTGCTTTGCCGATCCATCGCAGAACAGCTGGCCCAGCGTCTTCTCATGCCAGGCGATCCCTCTCGCATCGACCCGCGCAATGAAGTCCTTGGCCGTGAAGCGTTTCAGCGCCGAGACGCAGAAATGCGGGTTCTGCGACAGGAACTGTTTCGGGCTCGCATCCCTGTTGGTGAAATTGCACCGCCCGCCCCCCGAGATCCGGATTTTCTCAGCGGGCTTGTCCGCATGGTCGATCACCAGAACCTTTCGGCCCCTGCGTCCGGATTCGATCCCGCACATCAGGCCGGCAGCGCCAGCCCCGATCACCAGTATGTCGGTCACTTCGGTCATGCGGCCTGATGCGTTGCCCTAAGGTGATTTGCCAGCGAATTCGTCACAGCCCGAAAATGCAATTTCCTCAGCGTCACCCAGCATGAACCCTACTGGCATAGGCGTAACGTGCGCGTAAGGTAGGGGCAGAGAGCAGCCGAGGAAGCGCCATGGCCTACAGCAAGATCGAACTCGAGCGAGACGGGAATGTCGCGATCATCCGCCTCAACGATCCCGCCACGCTGAACGCCGTCACCCTGCAGACGATCGAGGAGATCGACGCAGCGTTGACCGAGATCGACGGCTCCGCTCGGGCCATGATCCTCACCGGCGCAGGCCGTGGCTTCTGTTCGGGCGCCAACCTCACCGGCGGCATGGGCGTCGGCCCAAGTGAAGGTCCGCCCGACGGTGGCCGCGTGCTGGAATCCCATATCAATCCGCTGATGCTTCGCCTCCGCGATCTCCCGATCCCGTGGGTCTCCGCGATCAAGGGCAGCGCTGCCGGCGTCGGCTGCTCATTTGCACTTGCCGCCGATATCGTGGTCGCAGGCGAGGGCGCCTTCTTCCTGCAGGCTTTCGCCCGTATCGGCCTGGTGCCGGACGGTGGCTCCAGCTGGCTGCTCGCCCGCGCGATCGGCCGCCAGCGCGCCATGGAGATGATGCTCCTTGGCGAGCGCATCCCAGCCGCCAAAGCCTTCGAGTGGGGCATGGTCAACCGCCTCGTGTCCGACGACAACGTCATGCCGACCGCGCTGGAGATCGCGAAACAACTCGCCAACGGCCCCACCAAATCCCTCGCCATGATCCGCCGCATGGCGTGGTCCGCCGCCGACGCCACGTTCGAGGAAGCGATGGCGACCGAACGCAACAACCAGCGCGACGCCGGCCGCACCGCCGATCACCGCGAAGGCGTCGTCGCGTTCATCCAGAAACGCCCCGCCAACTTTACAGGCGCCTGAGCAACCCCCACCTTCCTTCCGTCCCCCCGGAGACTCCCAATGACCGAAGCCTGGATCATCGACACCACCCGCACCCCCCGCGGCATCGGCCGCGTCGGCAAGGGCGCGCTGGCCGACATGCACCCGCAGCATCTCGGCGCCACTGTGTTGAAGGCCCTGGCCGAGCGCAACGACATCAACACCGCCGATGTCGACGACATCATCTGGGGCACGTCCACCCAGACCGGAAAACAGGGCCGCGATCTTGGCCGCATGGCCGCGCTCGACGCGGGCTATGACGTGCGCGCCTCAGGCGTCACCATCGACCGCTTCTGTGGCTCGGGCATCACGTCCGTGAACCTCGCTGCCGCCACCATCATGTCCGGCATGTCCGATCTGATGATCGCCGGGGGCACGGAAATGATGAGCTACACCGCAGCCTCCGCCGATCCGAAAGCGCCCCCCTTCATCGACGCCGGCAACCTCCGCCTGCGCGCTCGCCATCCGCAGAGCCATCAGGGCATCTGCGCCGACGCCATCGCCACGCTCGAAGGCATATCGCGCGAAGACCTCGACGCCCTCGCGCTGGAAAGCCAGGTCCGCGCCGACAAGGCCATCAAGGGCGGCCATTTCGACAAGAGCCTTGTTCCCGTCCACAAGGCCGACGGCTCGCTCGCGCTCGACCGCGAGGAATTCCCGCGCCCGCAAACCACGGCGGAAGGCCTTGCCGGCCTCAAGCCAGCCTTCGAAATGATGGCCGAGATTCCACTCAACGAGCAGGGCGAGACCTATGGCGGCCTCATCCGCCAGGTTTATCCCGACCTCAAGATCCGCCATGTCCATCACGCTGGCAACTCGTCGGGCGTGGTTGATGGCGCAGCCGCGCTCCTGCTGGCCTCGCCAGACTATGCGAAGAAGCACGGCCTCAAGCCGCGCGCGCGCGTCGTCGCCATGGCCAATATGGGCGACAGCCCGACGCTCATGCTGAACGCGCCGGTCCCCGCCGCGCTGAAAGTGCTCGCGAAGGCCGGCCTGACGGTCGATGACATCGACCTGTTCGAGATCAATGAAGCTTTCGCTGTCGTCGCCGAGAAATTCATCCGCGACCTCAAGCTCGACCGCAACAAGGTCAACGTGAATGGCGGCGCCATGGCGCTCGGCCACCCGATCGGCGCCACCGGCTCGATCCTGATTGGCACCGTCCTCGACGAGCTCGAACGCCGCGACCTCAAGCGCGGCCTCGTCACCATGTGCGCCGCCGGCGGCATGGCGCCAGCAATCATCATCGAGCGGATCTAGTAGGCAGCAGGCGCAGCCGGGCGTTCAGGCCTTTGCGGGCTCTGCGGCCTGCCGCAGTGGCGTCCGAACCGCTTTCAGCTGGTTCTCGATACGGTCCTCGACCGCGTCGATGACCGGACCAAACGCGGCGCTCCACGTGCGATGAACGCCGGCGGCTGCTCCCTGCGCGGACAGGCGATGCAATGCCGGACGATCTGCGGCGAGTTCTGCCAAAATCGTCGCAGCCTGCCGGCTCACATCGCCGGTCGGATCGATCAGGCGGCCCGTCACCCCGTCGACGCACGCCTCTGCGACGGCGCCAACGTCAACCGCCACGGTCGCAACACCGACGCGCATCGCCTCGAGAAGCGTGAGCGGCAAGCCCTCCCAACGCGATAGCATCAGCGTGACATCAGCCCATGCGTAGTGCCGGGTCAGCGCCGCGCTCGTGTAGGCCGCCGGGTGATGATCGACGCCGCGCGCATGCAGATGTTGAAGCACCGACTCGCCATCCAGGACCGCATCACCGACGACGCGCCACGCGATGGGTACGCCGTCCCACTTGCAGTGATCGATGGCTTCAATCAACCGCTCAACGCCCTTCTGACGATCAAGGCGTCCGGAGAAGAGCACCCGCAACGGCTCGTGCGGCGAGCGTGCGCGCCTGTCGGCGATGATGGCGGCCACGTCTTCGGCCGCGAGCGGATATCCCGGGGCGTTGGCCGCCGTGAGAACCTTCGCAGGCGGCGCGCCCATACCCACGAACCAGCGGCTCAGGGATTCCGAGCAGCATACGATGAAGTCGTATGCATGCTCGTAGGCCAGGCCGAGAATGGGATGTCCGGTAGGGCGTCCGTCTGCTGTCCTGTCCAGCACATGCTGATGGCAGAGCGTTACAACGCCCGCCTTGCGCAACATGGCGGCTGCAGCATGTCCGCCAGCGCTATGGCAGTTCACAACGGCGTCGAGCCAACCTAGCAAGCCGACAAGCCGCGGTTGCTGGTGCGCCGTTCGCGATGCACTTGGCATGGGCGTTCCAAGATAGCGCGTCTCGTCATCCCAGCTGCCAATCACGTCGTCGCCGACAAGGGTTACTGTCTCGAAGATGCCGGCAAGGGAATCCGGCAGTCGCACCGACGTGCCGGGGCCCACGAACAGGTGCGGAATCCACCCTCTCGCTCGAAAGACACGCGCCGCTTCGCCTGCGGCTTTTTCCACGCCGCCGAATGCAAACAAGGGAAGGAGGAAACCGACATGGCGCTCTTTCTGGGGCGCGACGGCCGGAAACACAGCCGCGTCGGCAGCGCCGGCCGACCTCCGAAGGGCGTCGTAGGAAAACCAGCGTGGCATGATGCCGGGAGCGCGCCCGGTCAGTTTGAGTCCGACGGCCTCGCGCCAGTGCGAGCCGCGAAGCAAGGAGAACACGTGGCCCACTGCATGGGCGATCGCGGGGGGCGGAAACTCCGTATCCCGCGGCGGCGTGCGCAGATTGAAGACGTGCGCGTGCGGGGATGGCTGCGGTGTTGTCAGTGTGTCCGACCAGATGCTCTGCGAGTCGGCGACGATTTCCCGCATCATCGACAGGCGCGTCATGGCGATATGCGAACGCAGGTGTCCGGCGCCTGTGTCTTCCACGGACAGTGGGCCGGAAAAGACCACCCCTTTCGACGCGGCCTTGTCGATTTCAAGAAAGCTGATCGCGCACGCGTTCAGTCCTGCCTCAAGACGCCAGAATGCAAACGGCAGCAGTCCGCGTGCGTCGAGTTCGGCCAGCGCCTGTTCGGTGGTGACGACCACAAAGGGTGGAAAGAAAGCGCGATTGGGTTCGATCTGCGCTTCCCAATAGCGCCGCGCGAACTCCGTTCCGTTCAGACGCTGCGACCGGATGCGTGGATCGGTCGTGAAGATGAACTCGCCCTTGTCTGCGACGTAGACTGCGTAGCGGGGTGCTTCCTTCTGCTCGAGCGCCAGCAAGGTTCGCAGCGAGAACGCGCGTTTATGCTTGCGCCGGATGAACTGTTCCAGCTCCGCATGCATGCGTGTTGAATCAGTAAGCATGCTTTCGCCGCGCTTG
>CALRWU020000091.1:0-9357 GCA_943371945.1 Azorhizobium sp. AG788 | reverse complement strand
CGATGCCGGCGTGAAATTCCTAGTCTACACCCACCACATCCCGTCCATCCAGGTGAGCAACCCGCTGTACTTCGCCGGCGTCGCCGCCGTGCGGCCGGCCGATCAGTGGGTGGCGGGCTGGGACGGCTACCGCGTCGATCTCCCGGTCGGCTCGACTGAAGTGAAGCAGGGCGAGCTCTTGCCGAAGCCAAACTAGCGACAAGGTGCGACGGCTGCAGCCAGGCGCGTCTGGACTTCCGTCGTCATCCCGTTCAAATCCCGGCCATGCCAACGATCTACGTCGATGCAGACGCTTGCCCGGTGAAGGACGAAATCTACAAGGTCGCCCGCCGCGTCGGCTGGGACGTTCTTGTCGTGGCCAATTCCTTCATCCGCACGCCGATGGAGCCGCGTATCCGCTTCGTGCTGGTCGATGCCGGGCCCGACATCGCCGATGACTGGATCGCGGAGCGGGCAGGGCCTGGCGATGTCGTCGTCACCAACGACATTCCGCTTGCAGGCCGCTCGCTCGAGAAGGGCGCAGAGGTCATCTCGCCCACCGCCAAGGTTTTCACCTCCGACATGATCGGGGCGGCGCTGGCGACCCGCGGCCTGATGGAACACCTGCGCTCCGTCGGTGAAATCACAACCGGCCCCAAGCCGTTCTCGCCGAAAGACCGCTCGGCCTTCCTCTCCGCACTCGACGCGGCGATCAACCGTGCGAAGCGCAAGGCGGCTTAGGCCCATTCCACGCCGCCTGGCCCGGCCAAATCGTTAATCTTCGGACCGTAACTCTTAACCTCTTGGTCATTGGCCGCGCCGATATTGCGCGCTCTGCCCCAGGGGTAAGCCGAAATGAACATCCTGCTCGTCGATGATGATCCGATGGTGAGGCAGACGTTGAAATTCGGGCTCGAAGCGGCCGGTTTCAGCGTTCTGCAGGCCTGCAACGGGCGCGAATGTCTGGAGGTTCTCAAGTCCGGAGTCGTCGATGTCATCGTCACGGATATCGTCATGCCCGTATTCGAGGGTATCGAACTCATAACCCAGCTTCGCCTCAGCGGATCGGAGATCCCGATCATCGCCATGACGGGCGGCTCGTTGAATCCTCAGCTTGGATCTGCCGTCACTGCTACTGATGTCTATCTGCGTGCTGCGCGTGTGCTGGGAGCTACGCGTACGCTCGCCAAACCCTTCAAGACTGCCTGCCTCGTTGCCGAGATCAGGGCCTGTCTCACCACGCCAGACGCGACTGCGTAGCACGGGGCTAGCCCTACATTGAAGGATTTGAGCGCGTGAACGCCTTGCGACGGCCCACAGACCTCCAGAGCCACCTTGCAGGCTGGGCGGTTGCGATCGGTATCGCGGTGGCGCTTGTTGGCGCGCTTTTCGGTCTGGTCTTCGGCGTGATGTTCGGGCCTCTGAGAGGACCTGAAAGCTGGCTCATCTGCAGCTGCGTGATCCTGTCGTCGATTCTGCTTGTGCTCCTGGTCCGCTCACCCGAGCGCGCGACATCCCTGGTGTCGTCCCTGGCGGGGCTCTACTTCACGACCTATCTCTGCGCCTGCATCAGCCTCGCGCTGGTCGATAGGGGAAATTTGCTCCGCTGCCTGCCATACATGCTGTGGTTCTTCCCTCTGCTGGCCTTCAATCAGTTCACGAATTTCGGCCGTTACAGCGGTCTGGTTCACTGGTTGATCGCGTCAGCGCCAGCCTTCCTGTTTATTGCGTTCTCGGGTGTCATTCTCGGATCGTTTTCCTTGCCAGAGTTTGGCGTCCTCATCGTTTATCTGATGAGCTTTTTGTCCTACTCCGCCCTTTTGAACCTGTTTTCACGGTATCGCGAGAGCTACGCGGCTGGCATTGCGCGCGCAGAGGAGGAGGCTCGTTCGTCCGCCGAATTGCGTGAGAGTGAAGCACGCTTCAGGCGCATGTTCGACGAAACCGGAACGGGCATGGGCGCCCTCGACAGCGATGGCCGCATCCAATGGGCAAACAACGCCTTCCTCGGATACGCCGGCGAAAGCGCTGCGGCCCCGGGTGTTGCGTTCGTCTCGCTGTTGCATCTCGAAGATCGTTCCGCATGGCGGGATGCCGTGGCATTGGCCCGGCGCGGCGAGCGACGCGCTGTCCTTGTCGAGGGACGGTTTGCGTCGAAGGTTGGGCCCGAGATTCCCTTCGAGGGGAGTCTGGTCCATGCATCCGCTCGCGGGCCGCAGGCGGAAGCCGTGTTCTTTGTCTGCCAGGACGTGACGGAGAAGCGCGACCTCAAGGCCCGCCTGCGGCAGTCACAGCGGCTTGAAGCCATCGGCCAGCTTACAGGCGGCGTTGCGCATGACTTCAACAATCTTCTCATGGTGATCCTGGGAAGCTCCGAAGCGCTCGCGGAGAACCTCGCAGGCAATACCCGTCTTCTTGGGCTGGCGGAGCTCACAATGAAGGCGGCTGAACGTGGCGCCGAACTCACCAGTCGTTTGCTTGCCTTTTCCCGCAGCCAAACCTTGGATCCTCGTTCGACAGATATAAACCGGCTTGTCGCCGACATGGACCAGCTTCTGCGCAGGACGCTCGGGGGAGAGGTTGATATCGAGTTTGTACAGTCTGCGGGCCTGTGGACCGCGATGGTCGATCCGGGTCAGATCGAAAACGCCATCCTCAACCTGTGCATCAATGCGCGCGACGCCATGCCCGGCGGCGGAAAGTTGACGATCGAGACGGCAAACAGCTGGCTCGATGACGCCTACGCCAAGGAACAGGCCGAAGTCATTCCCGGTCAGTACGTGATGATAGCGGTGTCCGACACCGGCACCGGAATGACGGATGAAGTCGTTTCACGCGCCTTCGAGCCCTTCTTTACGACGAAGGATGTTGGCAAAGGAAGCGGGCTTGGGTTGAGCATGGTCTACGGTTTTGCCAAGCAGTCTCATGGGCACGTGAAAATCTATTCTGAGATTGGCCGCGGCACGACCATCAAGCTTTACATTCCAAGGTCGAACGAGGGCGCCGCTTTGATTTTTCTACCGCAAGATGAAGGCGCGGCGCCGACTGGCCGGGAAAAGATCCTACTGGTGGAGGATGATGATCTTGTGCGGGATCATGTCTGCTCCCTCCTGAACATGTTGGGGTACAAGGTCGTTGCGGTGAGGAATGGCGTTGCCGCCATCGACGCTTTGAAGCGGATAGCCGACTTCGACCTTCTTTTCACGGACGTGATGATGCCCGGCGGCGTCAACGGTCCGGAACTGGCGGATACCGCGCGCGGCATTCGTCCGGATCTCCCCGTCCTGTTTACATCGGGCTATCCGGACAACGCGATCGCGCATCACGGCTGGCTCGATCGCAGCGCGCAACTGCTGCACAAGCCTTATCGCAAGCTGGAACTGGCGACAAAGGTCAGGGCAATCCTCGACAAACGGTCCGCTTCTGCTGTTGTTGGCAACGCGAGTTCGCACTGAAGTTGTCGTGCGTGCGTAACCCGTCGCGCAGGTATGAGGTTTCGCTATTCGACGCTTCGGATGTTCTCCTTGCTTCACGCGGCCTGGACGGTCTTGTCCGCCCAAGCGCGCTCGAGTGATGGAGCGTCGAGACGGGCGCCTGCGCGATTTGAACAAGGCTCTCCAAGGGGAGTCTCGAACGCTGCCGCGGGTTTCAGTGTTTCCAACGAAGCGGTTCGCGCTCCAGGATTTCGAGAGGGTGTAGCAACCCCGATCAAGCGGACATCTTCATCCCTTGCCAATCTGTCCGGGCTTCGGAAGGTTGCATCATGCAGGCGATAAGCAGGGCCCTCTGGTATATCGAAAGCCACATCGGCCAGCCGATCACGCTCGACGATGTGGCGCGGATATCGGGTCTTTCCCGCTTTCATCTTGCACGCACCTTCGCTGCCTTGGTCGGCCAGCCGGTTCTCGCTTACGCGCGTGGACGCCAGTTGAGCGAGGCGGCGCGACTGCTCTCGGATGGCGCGCCTGATATCCTCCAGGTTGCGCTCGCCGTTGGCTATGGCTCGCACGAGGCATTCACCCGCGCCTTTCGCGAGCAGTTCGGGCTGACGCCCCAAGAGGCGCGCGCTAGGCGATCTCTCACGCAACTCGCCATCACAGAGGCCGTCCGCATGCCCAACCAACCCGCCATATCCATCTCCCCCAATCGCTTCGTCTCTTCTGAAACAATGCTCTTTGCTGGTATCCGAAAGTACTTCCGCTTTGACGAACGCGCCGGCATCGCATCGCTGTGGCACGCATTCGGCCCGCACGTCGGCGCGATCACGAACACGATCCCCGGTGCTGCTTTCGGCCTCTGCCTTGGCCCCGCAGATCCCGGCGACGAGAATGGCTTCGACTATGCTCCCGCGGTTCAGGTCAGCAGCCTTGCTGACTTGCCCGAGGGGCTCTCGGGCATCCGCACTGCGGCGCGTGAGTGGGCTGTCTTCCATCACGCTGGCCATGTTTCCACTCTCGGCGCGACCTGTGCCGCTGCGGGCGCCTGGCTGGCGACATCTGGACGGGCGCCCCAGCAGGGGCCGATGCAGATGATCGAACGGTATGGTCCCGAGTTTGATCCGCATACGGGCAATGGAGGTTGCGAGGTCTGGCTGCCTCTCGCGACCTGATGAGATTCAATCTGCAAGAGTCCCGAGCGGGACCGAAATCCCGCTCGGCGCGACTCGGCCCTGTCTGGCCGGGCAGGGAGCGGGGCATGACCAGGAAAAATCTCGAGGCTATGCCCATTCGCGCGGCGGGCGCCGCGATGGAATCACCCCGTCCGGGGCTAGCGATTCTGTGCCCGTCCGGGACGAAATTCGCCCCCTCATGGTCATGAAATTCCGGCAAGCATGTTGCCCGCATGCCCCTACGGCGCTGAAAATACACGCTCGAGACGGCTTCGCTTGTAAGGCTATATCGCCAACGCAAAAAAAACCGTGTAACCCCGGGATCAGATGCGGGGCGACCGCGTTTAGACCCTGGTGCCGGTGCATGGCTGCCGGGGAATGCCTTTGATAAGGGGACTGTAATGAAAAGAGCACTTTTGTGCGCCACAGCGGCCGCCACGATGGTCTCTGCGGGCGCTGTTGCGCATGCGCAGGGCGGTTGGTACGGCACCGCCAAAGTTGGCGCTATCGTCGACGGTCTGCAGGATATTGATGCGAAGAGCCCGGTTGCTAACGGCGCTCTCGACACGCGTGCCGATCTTGAAGTCGATCCGGTTTACGGCATCGGCCTCGGTTATGCCTATGACAACGGACTTCGCCTCGAAGGCGTCTTCGGCTACCGCAACGTCGATCTCGACGTCCCGGATACGCTGGTTGGCACGCTTCCGGCTGGCCGCGTCGGCCCGAATGGCGCTGGTTCGACCCGCGTAACCGACCTGATGTTCAATGCCATCCAGGACTTCAAGTTCGAAGGCTCGAAGATCACGCCGTATCTCGGCGTCGGCGCCGGCGCTGCCCGCGTCAATAGCCGCGCCGCCTCGACCTTCCTCACGGGCCCGGGCTCGCAAGCCAATGGCTACGATGACAGTGCAACGGGCTACGCGCTGAACGCGATGGCTGGTTTCGGCATCAAGGTCAGCGAACAGATGACGCTCGACCTCGGGTACACTTACCTGACGGTTCCGGATCTCGACATGACGGGTGTCGATGGCAACTACGAGACGTCCTACCAGGATCACTCGATCAAGGCTGGCATCCGTTGGCAGTTCGCGGCTCCCCCGCCGCCGGCTCCCCCGCCGCCGCCCCCGCCGCCGCCGCCCACAACCGTGGACCAAACGGCAGCGCAGACCTGCACCCAACAGCAACCGCCGTTCGTGGTGTATTTCGAGTGGGATCGTTCGGACCTTACTGCGGCGAACCGTGACACGATCAACGCGGCTGTGGCTCGCGCCAAGGCTGGTGGCTGCTCGATCACCCTGACGGCCGTTGAAGGGCACACCGACTCGTCGGGTAAGCCAGCTTACAACGACAAGCTCTCCCAGCGCCGCGCTGATGTGGTGAAAACCGCTCTGTTGGGTGCTGGCGTGGCTGACACTGCTATCAAGACCGCCGCGAAGGGCGAATCGGAACCGGCTGAGCCGCGTCCCGACGGCACTCGCGAGCCGCTCAACCGCCGTGCGGAAGTGCAGATCACGATCGGTCGCTAATCGCGATCAGTCGCTACTAAGTGAACAGGCAGCCCGGTCGAAAGACCGGGCTGTTTCCGTTTTGAAAGCGGATTTTCCTCCACGGAGACGCCAATAGATTCGAACAGGCGGGTGATAGCGCCTGACAGCTCAATATTGCGAGCTCGGTTATCGACGTCGCCGATCTCCGTTGCGAGAAGGCCAATCAAGGCGCCAAGACGCTCGGAACCAATGTCATCAAGCGAATCGCGCAGTGAAGGCGACATTCGTGGTGGAGCAGGGGCGGTGACGGAAGCAGCCTCAACCAGAAGACGTCTGGCTATCCCGGTCTTTGAGCGCGTCATGTTGAGGACGTGCAAGCCCATCTCGATTTCGGCCGCCACAGCGGTGCCCTTGCCGCCTTCATACTCCCGCGGCGCGCCGAGATAGCGCAGCGGCCAACCATATGATTCAATCCTCTCCGCCAAGCGATGTTCGGCCAACATGGTCAGGTGCGTCAGTCCGCGGGAAAGGCCGAACTCGAGGATCCCGATCATCAACTCGCGCTGATGATTGGTCGGCCAGCGCGGGTTGTTCGCGCGCCGGTGTTGTGGAGCTGCGATCCATCGCGAAACGTCCCAGACACTCTCGGCTTCCGGCAGCGGAGCGTCGGACCAGTCTGCAAACTTCTTGAGCAGTGTCGGGCCCAGGGTTGGGTTCAGACGCACGGACGCCGCGACGTCACCGAACGGGTCAATGCTCATGAGATAGACGACGCCACCTTCATCAAACTCATCTGTCTCGCGGCCGTCGCGCGATGTCAGGCCGCCCCATCCGTGGCCCTCGATGTAGTAGGTGTGGCGCATACGAAACATCTGATCGAGCTGCCGACCGTACAGGTGCTGATTATCGATCGTAACGACGTGTATCATCGTGAAATCCCGCCCCGTTTGCAGAGTCGCGACTATGTCGCAGCGCAAACCAAAAAACAACCGGGGGTTGTCGATTGAGGTCGACCTGCAGGCGCTTCGTTTGCAGTTGTCGCCAGTAATTGATGAAAAGCGATGCCTCTGTGCCCGGTCGTAAAGTCTTCGCAATGTGGCGTTGAAATCCTGGGTCAGCCGGGAAACCTGATCGGCGTCTCTCGAATCTTCGGCGGCAAAAATCGCTACGATAAGGGGAGGCAACGCGACGCTCACGCGCTTTGGATTAAGTGGACAGGCCCTCAAGGTAACATCGTTCGGCACAAGCCCAAGATTGGCGCTTCAGGATCAAGGGTGCGAGATGGTGAGGCTGATCGTTCGCATTGCTCGAGCTTCTGTGTTGGGAGGCGCCTTCGACGGCTGTTCATCTTGACAGACCCAGCCATTGCGGGCGCTTTGCCATCATGAGCACGGCCAATCCTCTCACCAATGGACAGACCACCCGCGCCAAGCTGATGCGGGCCGCAAGCCTGATCGTGGCGCGCGATGGCATGGAGGCGGCGACGACGGCGGCGATTGCGGGGGAGGCGGGGGTGGCGGAGGGGACGCTGTACCGCCACTTCGAGAGCAAGGACGAACTTCTCATCGCGGCCTATCGCCAGATGAAGCAGGAGGTGTTCCTCGATGCGGGCGCAGGCCTGGATACGACCATGGCGCCGCCGGAGCGCCTGAAGCAGACATGGCGGGCGATTTATCTCGCCTATCGGGCCAACAAGGATGCGTTTGCGTTTGGCCAGCGGTTTTCGGAGTCTGCCCTGGCTGAGCGGGAAGGCGGCGAGGCCGGGCGAGCGGTGGGTCGGATGGTAGGCGATCTTCGCAGGGCCGGTATCGCCACCGGTGATTTCAAGAATCTGCCGCCGGACCTGCTGGGCAGCCTTTTCATGGCGCCGATCGCTTACCTGCTGAAGGCCGAGATGAAGGGCCGCAAGTGGACAGACGCCGAGCTTGATGCGGCGGCGGATTCGGTTCTGGCCGGCTGGCTTCGCTAGTTAAGGCCGCAGAACAACCTTCCCGACCAGTTTTCGATCGCGCATCAGTTCAAAGGCTTCACGCCAGCGTTCGAGCGGAAGCTCGGCAAACACGACCGGCTTTGTCTTGCCTTCCGCCGCCCAGCGCCAGATTTCATCGCGGATGGCGCGGCCCCGTTCCGGGAATTGCCGGCCGTATTCGCCCGCACGTACCCCCACCACCGAGAAGCCCTTGATCAGCGGGATGTTGGTATTGAGGCTTGCAATTCGTCCTCCGGCAAAGCCGATCACCAGCAGACGGCCGGCGAAGGCGACACAGCGTGTCGACTCGTCGAAGACGTCACCGCCGACTGGGTCAAAGATCACATCTGCGCCCCTGCCATCTGTCAGCGCCTTGACCCGCTCACGAAATGCATCGCCGATTTTCGGGCCGAGAACGATGACCTCATGCGCTCCAGCGCGGCGAAGGCCCTCAACTTTGTCTGCAGATCCCGTGGTTGCGATGACGCGCGCGCCCAGCAGGCGGCCGACATCCACGGTCGCCATGCCTACGCCGCCCGATGCGCCGTGCACCAGCAGCGTTTCGTCGGCCCGGATCCGGCCGCGTGCGATCAGCGAAACGTGTGCGGTCGTATAGGCGGCAGGGTAGGCCGCCGCGGATGACGTCGACATGCCGTCGGGGATTGGATGCAGGTTTGCCGCTGAGCAAATTGCGTAGTCTGCAAATCCGCCAGTCTTGGCGCCGCCGGCGACGCGTTGGCCGATGCCGAACCCCGACACGTTCTCGCCTAGCGCATCTACAGTGCCTGCGAGGTCCATTCCTACCGTAAAGGGCGGATCTGGCTTGAACTGGTATTCGCCCTTGAGCATCAGCAAATCAGGGAAGTTGAGGCTCGCAGCCTCTACCTTCACTCTGATCTCTCCGCGGCCGGGCTCCGGCTTCGGAAGTTCCTTCAGGGCGATTCGCGAGTAATCGGTCGCCAGTGCTTCGCAAACAATCGCACGCATCTGCCCGCTCCCTAATCAGTCTGCACGTTGCGCGGGCGCAATAGCCGCGTCACGCCTTCCGTAACGGCATGGCGAGCGGCCGCGGCTTGACCAAAGTGCAGCGCAGCATGAAGTTGTTCGCAAATGCACAAGAACAGATGAGCCGTGCAGAGGGAAACGCTCCAGGGTCGTTGAAGAGTTCAGTCAAACGACAACCCCGAGATATAACATCATGAAACGTATCGCAATTTTGTCCGCGTTCGCTTTTTCTGCCGCCGCGCATGCGGATCCTGTGAGCGTCCTGACTCCCAAGGCGCCGATCACTGCGGAAGCCGCGCAACTGTACG
>CALRWU020000090.1:0-9383 GCA_943371945.1 Azorhizobium sp. AG788 | reverse complement strand
GCGCGGCCCTCCTCGCCCTCGCCGCCTGCGCCACGCCCGGACAACCGCTGCCGCCGACGGCAACACCGCAACAGCTGCTCGACCGCGTGGCCGCCTTTGCGCAACCGACGCAGGATGGCCGGCTCGCCGCGTTGAAGACGCAGCTGGAGGCGGCTGGCCTGCCCTACACAGTCGAACCTTTTGACGGCAAACGACAGTCATCAAAGGGTTACAACGTCGTCGTCGGCACGGGCTCCGCCACGGGGCGCGAAATCCTGCTCACAGCCCACTATGACGCGGTCGTGCTGCCGGGCGGAAAGCTGGTGGATGGCCTCGTCGACAACGCCGCCTCCGTCGTCGCGATGATCGAGGCCACGAAACGCGTCGCGGGTCGAACCCAGCATCCCGTTCGCTTGCTTGTGACCGACCAGGAGGAACTGGGCCTCGTCGGCGCCAAGGCGTGGGTCGCCGCTCATGGCGTCAGCAATCTTGCGGCAGTCATAAACGCCGACATAAACGCCGATGGCGAGACGCTCATGTACGGCCTCAACAATGGCGCACAGTCTGCCTTTCTGAACACCGCGGTTGCCGACCTCTGCGCGGCGCGCGCCATGTCATGCCTCGATTTTCCGGAATATCCGCCGAGTGACGAGATTCCCTTCATCGAGGCCGGCGCGCCCGCGATATCGCTCGGTCACCAGCCAAGGGCGGAAGCGGAGAAGCTGCGCGCCTTCATGCTGAACCCGCCGAAGACCCAGCCCGACATGGCCACGCTGCCCAAGATCTTGGTGGTGATTCACACGCCGAACGACGCACTGCCGAAAGTTCAGTCCGCCACGCTGGCGCAAGCCGCAGACTTCGTCACGGCCCTGGTGATGAAGCTGGATGCCGAACTGCAGCGCTAGGACGCGCCCGGCTTCTCCCACTCGCAAGTTCCATAACGGACGCTTAGCGCCACGTCCTCGCCGCCAGCGTACTCAAAGCCGGCGTGATAGAACCAGACAACTCCCTTGACCATGGTAGCCATTCGCAAGAAGGCCTGATCGTCCTTGGCGGTGAACGCGTAACCGTCGCCCAGATAGGTGCTGTGTAAAACGGCTTTGTCGTCTTGCCATACATACCCGCTCGCATCCGGGCCTTCGTATGGAAGCTCAACGACCGTGAACCCGGGCCCGCGCGCAATCGAGATGCGAAATCTCATGCGCGGTTGCTTGTCCAGATAACCAGTGGGCGGCCCCGACCCTTCAAGGTGATTGCCGCCAACGCCTGCGCGCTGGTCAACCGTGCACAGATAGTTGCCGGGTTCTACGGTCTGGGCAGATGCAGTGAGAGGCAACATCACCAATCCGACAACAGCGAACAGGCTGCGAACCAACATCTATTCCCCCACGATTCAGCTTTTCGCGTGTTCAAGATTTGCATGTAGCGTCTGGAAAGTCATGTCTCGCGCTGCGTGTTGGCCCGGTTGGCACGCTTGCGTCAGCGCTCGACCGGCGCGACAAGATCACAGCAAACTAGGAGCGCTCACCCATGCCCCGCACAGCAATCGTCACAGGCTCCACCTCCGGCATCGGCGAGGGCGTCGCGCGCGCGCTGGCGGCGGCGGGCAACAACATCGTGCTCAACGGATTTGGCGACGCTACCGCGATCGAGAAAATCCGCGCTTCCATCGAGTCCGAGCACAAGGTGACATGCATCTACTCCGGGGCTGACATGACGAAGCCCGAACAGATCGAGGCGATGTTTGCGACTGTGAAGGACAAGCTCGGCCCGGTGGACATCCTGGTCAACAATGCAGGCGTCCAGCACGTCTCCCCGGTGGAGGATTTTCCGGTCGCGAAGTGGGACCTCATCATCGCGCTCAACCTGTCTTCTGCCTTCCATACGACGCGTCTCGCCTTCCCCGATATGAAGGCGCGCAAGTGGGGCCGCATCATCAACATCGCTTCGGCCCACGCCCTCGTCGCCTCGCCATTCAAGAGCGCCTATGTCGCCGCCAAGCACGGCATCCTCGGCTTCACGAAATCGACAGCGCTGGAAGGCGCAACCTTCGGCGTACGCGTCAACGCGATCTGCCCCGGCTATGTCCGCACGCCGCTGGTCGAAAACCAGATCGCAGACACGGCGAAAGCCCGCGGCATCTCGGAAGAAGCCGTCATCCGAGACGTGCTGCTCGCCGCCCAGCCGACCAAGGAGTTCGTGAAGGTGTCGGATGTCGCCGCGATGGCCGTCTTTCTCACCAGCGAAGCTGCGAACCAGATCAACGGCGCTGCACTGTCAATCGACGGCGGATGGGTCGCCCAGTAGTTCAACCGAAGGGAACAACGCGGTTATCGCTGTCGTGTCCGATATCGGCGCGTCCCAGATAGGGAATGCCGGACCGCTCGCACCAGAAGCGCGCAACCTGCTCCTCGGTGAGCTCGAAATCAGGATCATTCTTCGGCACGGCGGAGCAGCGCCCCAGCCTGATCCCCGCACAGCGCCGGATGGCTGGGTTGGACGTGACATGAAAGAAGTACCGGTCGATCCGGTACATGTACTCGCCCACGTCTTCGAGCAACAGCATGCGCCCCGTGAAGTCCGGTTCCAGCGGCGTCCCCAACAGCTGCGAGAGGATCGTCAGGTTGAACGCCAGGTTTGGATGTCCGGGCGTCACGCCGTGCTCAAGCGACGCGGAAGCTCCATCCACCAGCCAGGCCAGCCCCCGCAGGAAAGCTATGTCGCCATCCTCCCGCACGAGGTCCACCGGCATCGGCCCGTGCGCCACGCGCTCGAAACCTTCGCGATGCAGTCCCGCGAGCAGGAACCCCGCATCCGAATACCCCAGCCATGTCTTGCGCCGCGCCACATCAGTCAGGCGCGGAATGGCATACTCCGCCACCCGGCAAGCGCCATACCCGCCGCGCGCAAACCAGACAGCGTCCAACTCCGGGTCATTGGCGACATCGACCAGAGCCTCGATCCGCTCGTGATCCTCGCCGGCGAAATGGCCAGCCTGCCGGAAGCACTGCGCATGGAAATGCAGCTCCACCCGCCCGCCATAGACTTTGGCGGCTAGCTCTCCGGCTTTGCGCGCCAGTTCTGGGGACATTCGCGTTCCCGGCGCCACAAGGCCGATACGGAACACCTTTTCACTTGACCCCATACGCGCCTCGCTGAGACATGCCGATATGTCAGATTCACAGACCGCACAGACCGCATCGAGCCTGGCCCATCAAGGACCCTACTTCTTCTGCGGCATCGGCGGCAGCGGAATGTTGCCCCTGGCCCTGATCGTCAAGGCGCGTGGGCTCGATGTCGAGGGCTCGGACCGTTCGCTTGACGCGGGCCGCACCGCCGCGAAGTTCGATTTCCTGAAAGCAAGCGGCATCGGCCTCCACCCACAGGATGGGTCTGGCGTCACCCGCAAGGACCAGCTCCTCGTCACCTCGGCCGCCGTGGAGGATACCGTCCCCGATGTCGTCGCCGCCAAGGCGCTCGGCTGCCCGCAGGTGACTCGGCCACAGCTGCTGGCCCAACTGGTCAATTCCGCGAAAGTCTCCATCGCCGTGGGCGGCACGTCCGGCAAATCCACCACCACCGGCATGATCGCCTGGATTCTCTACGCCACCCGCCGCGACCCCACTGTGATGAACGGCGCCGTGATGAAGAACTTCGTGGCCGGAGACTTTCCGTTTGCGTCCGCAATCGTCGGCGAAGGCGACATCTTCGTCTCCGAAGTCGATGAAAGCGACGGATCCATCGCGCTCTACCAGCCCACCATTGCCGTACTCAACAACATCGCGCTCGACCACAAGTCGATGGACGAGCTGCGCCGCCTGTTCAGCGAGTTCGTCTCGAAGGCGCAAGTCGCCGTCTTCAACCTCGACAATGACGAAACGCGCCGGCTCCATGACGACTTGAAGCTGCCAGGCGCTCTCACCTACTCCCTGACGGACACAGACGCCGACTTCTCGATCTCGGACCTGATGACCCAGCCTGACGGCCAGTCCTGCATCGTCACCGAAAAATCCACTGGCGAGCGCCAGCGCATCTGCCTGCAGACGCCGGGCCGCCACAACCTGTCCAACGGCCTCGCCGCCATCGCCGCTGCGCGCGCCAGCGGATTGTCACTGCGCGAAGCCACGCTCGCCCTGATGAACTTCGTCGGCATCCGCCGCCGCCTCGAAGTCGTCGGTACGGCCAAGGACATCACCGTCATCGATGATTTCGGGCACAACCCCGACAAGATCGCCGCGACGCTGTCGACGCTGCATCAGTTCCCCGGCCGACTGCTCATCATGTGGCAACCGCATGGCTACGGCCCGATCCGGCAGATGAAGGATCAGCTGATCGAAATGTTCGCGCGCGATCTTTCCGCGAAGGACATTCTTCTCATGCCGGAGCCAGCCTATTTCGGCGGCACAGTCGACCGCTCCATAGGTTCCAACGTCATCGTGCAAGGCGTCACAGCCCAGGGCAAGAATGCCGCCGCCCTCCCCGACCGCGCCGCCTGTGGCGACAAGCTGGTCGAGATGGCGCAGCCCGGCGATCTCATCGTCGTGATGGGCGCCCGCGACGACACGCTGACCGAATTCGCCGCCGATGTCCTGCGGCGCGTGGGGGAAAAGAGTTTCTGATCTGGGACCGCCGGGCTCCCGCCCGACTACGCGGCGCGTCAGCGGCGCGATTGAGGTCGCCAGATCGTGACGATTGCCGGGCAGGAGCCCGGCGGTCCCAGCTAGCTTCTCTTGAATCCTACCGCTACGCTCCCGTATCAAAGGGAGAAACCTCGATGGCCATCCGCATGCTTGCGCTCACTGTCAGCGCACTCGCGCTCGCATCCTGCGCCACCGCGCCAGTTCCCTCCTACGCCCCCGGCGCCCCTTTCGATGGAACCATCGCTCGCAGCGTCGCCCAGAACTACGACGCCCGCGTCATCCGCGATAAATTCGGCGTCCCGCACATCTACGGCAAGCGCAACGCGGACGTCGCCTACGGCCTCGCCTACGCCCACGCCGAAGACGACTGGAAGACCATCGAGGAAGTCATCCGCTCCAGCCGCGGCACACTCTCCGAAATCGTCGGCGACAGCGGCGCAAAGTCGGACGATCTTATCCTCGCGCTCAGCAACACCGAAATCGTCAATCGCGACTACGACGCGAAGGCCTCGCCCAAGTCCAAAGCCGTGGTCGAAGGCTATGCCGCCGGCCTCAACCTCTGGTGCGCAGAACACCTCGCCACTGGCTGCGCCCGTTCCATGCCGATCACCGGCCGGGACATCATGGCCGGCTTCGTAAATCGCCCGATGTCGTTCTACGGCTTTGAGGGCGAGGTGGACTCGCTCCTCTCCGGCCGCGCCACCATGGAGATGTCAACCAAGTCCACGCGCCAGGCCTTCATCGACACGACAGACGATATCGAGCTCGGCTCCAACGGCCTCGCCGTCGGCCCGTCGCGTTCGGCTGACGGCCACACACGCCTCGCCGCGAACTCCCACCAGCCCTATGAAGGCCGCGTCGCCTGGTACGAGGCGCGCCTCAAATCCGAGGAAGGCATCGACCTGATCGGCGGCCTCTTCCCTGGCACCCCGATCATTCTAACCGGCGTCGGCCCCAATTTCGGCTGGGCCTCAACCGTCAACAAGCCGGACCTGTTCGACACGTTCAAGCTGGTCGTCGACGACGAGAAGGCGCCGACGAAGTACCGGATGGACGGCGTCTGGAAGGATTTCGAGCGCAAGCAGATCAAGTACAACGTGCTGCGCAACGGCGCGCTCGTGCCCGTCGAACGCGTCGGCCTCAACTCCGTGCATGGCCCCGCCTACGTCACCGACAAGGGTGTCTTCGCGCTGTCCTATGTCGGCAAGGGCGACTTCGGCCACCTTGACCAGTATCTCGCGATGAACATGGCAAAGACGGTCGACGACTGGCGCGCCGCCCAGATCAAGTACAACTCGATCCCTTCTGTGAACTACATCGTCGGTGATTCCAAAGGCGGCATCGCCTATTTCTGGAACGCCCACATGCCGAAGCGCGAGCCCGGCTGGGACCGCACCAAGGTCCTACCCGGCGACATCTCCGAGACACTCTGGAAAGGCTGGGAATCTCCCACCGCACTTCCGTCGGTCATTCGGCCCAAGTCCGGCTACATCGTTAACTCGAACCACTCACCGCTGCTCGTCTCAGGCCCGGAAGACAATCCGAAAGCCGAGAACTATCCGAAGGAATTCGGCCTCGACACGCTCGTCACCAACCGCGGCTTGCGCGCGCAGGAGTTGTTCGGCGCCGACACCTCGATCACCCGCGACGAGTTCTTCGCCTACAAGATGGACGACAAGTATTCGCCCGGCAGCAACGTCATGAAGATGCAGGCCGATTTCAAAAACATGGATCCAGGCGCCGACGCCGATCTCAAGGCCGCGCTTGCGATCGTCGCTGCGTGGAACGGCGAAGCCGACATGGAGAACCGCAACGCCGCCCTCACCATATTCGCCGCACAAGCCGCGATGGGCAGCCAGATCCACGATACATACAACCGCGAGAAAGCCCTCGCCGCACTCAAGTCCACAGCAGCCCTGCTGAAAGCCTCCCTCGGCCGCATCGATCCGAAGTGGAGCGAAGTCAGCCGAGTCGCGCGTGGCAAGCAGTCATGGCCCACCAATGGCGGCCCGGACACCCTGCGCGCCGTCTACGTCGCCGGCGATCTCATGAAGGACAAGTTCCGCTCCGGCCGCGCCGGCGACACTTATGTCGCCATTGCTGACTGGGCGCCGGATGGCACGTATCGCATCGATACGATCCATCAATACGGCTCCGCGACGCTGGACGCGTCCTCACCGCACTACGCCGATCAGGCGCCCATCTTCACGGCCGAGAAATGGAAGCAACCGCCGATGACACTGGAAGGCGTGCTGAAGGAAGCCGAGCGCGACTACCGCCCCGGTAAGGAAACTGCGAAGTAGCACCCGGCCTTAGCCAAACACTCGTCGCAGACGCGAGCCCCTCTCGCGCTTCGTTCCGGAAGCGCGAGATCGATGCAACGTATCCGCAATGATGGCGATCTCGCGTATCAGGCGACTGTCTCCACCGCGCAACGCCCCCTTCCTCCCTGCCCGATACCAACGATATCGTTTGACACTTTTATTGCAGCAGCAAACGATTGCGCACCTGCGGGCATCAGACCCGCGCTTCACAACTCAGGGGAGACAAGTGATGGTTCATTCACTTCGCCGCCGGGTGATGGTTGGCCTCAGTGCAATGGCGCTCGCCGCCGCACTGACAGCGCCAGCGATTGCTCAGCAAGCTGCAACGGAAGACCGCGACACGGTCATCATCACGGGCTCGCGCATCCGCGTCGACCCGCTGGACCAGCTCCAGCCGATCACAACGGTCGGCGAGGAAGAGATCGACAAGACGGGCCTCACTTCAACCGCTGATATCCTGCAGCGCCTGCCCATCGCATCGGGCGGCCTCAACCAGCGCAACAACAACTCCGGCAACTTCGGCAACCCGCCGGATGGCGGCGGCGTCGGCGCTGGCGCCGCGGAGATCGACCTCCGTTACCTCGGCTCGCGCCGCGTGCTCGTCCTCGTCGACGGTCTCCGCTGGGTGCAGGGCGCCTCCGCATCCGGCGTGCCGGGCTCGGTCGACCTCAACACGATCCCGACCAACATGATCGAGCGGATCGAAGTGCTTCAGGAAGGCGCGTCGCCGATCTACGGCTCCGACGCCATCGCAGGCGTCGTCAACATCATCACCAAGAAGCACCAGGACGGGCTGCAAGCCAGCGCCCAGGTTGGCGGCTATGAAGACGGCGACGGCTTCACACAGGAATACAACCTCTCCTTCGGCATCAACGGCGATCGCACCAACGCCGTTATTGGCGTCAGCTATCTCGACCAGGACGGCGTCCTGTCGGCTGACCGTCCGACGACTGCGTTCCCAACCCCGAACTCCAGCTCCTGCCTCGATGGCGGATGCTCGTCGGGCACCCCGCTCGGCCGTTTCATCATCACCGATCCGAACAGGGGCACGGATCTCGATATGACGCTGCGCGCCGCGTTGGCGCCGGGCGTTGTGCCGGCATACAATCCCGCCAACCCAACGGGTCCGGGATCGCCCTTCAAGAACTTCACGACCGCGGACCGGTTCAACTTCCAGCCGTTCAACTACGTTGCGACGCCGTCCGAGCGTTTGGGCATGTTCGCGACGATTGAGCATGAGTTTGCAGACAACCTGCACTTCTCGGGCAAGGCAACGTATGTAAACCGCCGTTCGGCCAACCAGGCAGCGCCCCTGCCCCTGTTCGTCGGGCCGGACGCCGGAAACGGCAACCTGCTCGACCAGGTGACGATCGACTCGACCAACCCCTTCAACCCGTTCGGCTTCGATCTCGAAGCCGGTACTCTGGCCTTCATCGGCCGCCGTCTGGTTGAGGCTGGTCCGCGTCACTACGAACAGGACGTCAACACGTTCAACATCACGGGCACCCTCGCCGGCGACTTCGCCGCCCTCGACCGCAACTGGTTCTGGGACGTCAACGCCGTCTGGTCGCGCAACACCGCAGAACAGACCTTTACCGGCAACGTCAACGCCCAGCGCGTGCAGCAGGCCCTCGGCCCGGTTGCCCAGTGCACCGGCGCCTGCGAACCGCTTAACCTGTTCGGCGGCGCTGGCACGATCACGGCCGACCAACTCGCCTTCATCGGTTTCGTGCAGCACGACTCTTCCGAGCAGGAACTCCGCGATTTCAGCGCCAACGTCACGGGCGACCTCTTCGCCCTGCCGGCCGGCAATGTGCAGATCGCGGTTGGCCTTGAACGCCGCGAAACGGAAGGCTCCTTCCAGCCCGACGCCATCGTTGCCGCTGGCCTGTCTTCAGATATTCCGGCCCAACCGGCACGCGGCACGATTGAAGTCGACGAAGCCTATGTCGAGTTCAACATCCCGGTCCTGAAGGACATGCCATTCGCGAAGGAGTTGTCGTTCAGCGTTGCTGGCCGCACCTTCGACTACTCGACGTCGGGCAGCGATAGCACGGTGAAAGCCGGCGCGACCTATCGCCCAATCGATGATGTGCTGCTCCGCGCAAGCTGGGGCGAGGGCTTCCGCGCCCCGTCCATCGGCGAACTGTTCGGGACAGCCTCGCGCTTCGACCAGGAAGTCGTCGATCCCTGCTCTGGCTTCCTGACGCAACCGTTGACGATCCGCCAGAACTGCATCGCCCGCGGCGTTCCTGCCAACGGCTCCTATGTGCAGCTCAACCCGCAGATCGGCGTCATCACCAGCGGCAACCCCAACCTTACCCCGGAAACCAGCGAGTCCTGGAATGTCGGCGGTGTGTGGAGCCCTGAGTTCTTCAAGGACCAGACATGGACCAGCGGCATGACGTTCGAGGTCAACTATGCTGACATCGAAGTCACC
>CALRWU020000089.1:0-9435 GCA_943371945.1 Azorhizobium sp. AG788 | reverse complement strand
GCGCATCAGGCGGTGGTCGTGCAGGCGATGCGCTGGCGGCGGCGCAGCGCTTGCGGCAGGTGCGGGGCCGTGTCGATGAGGCTGCGTGGCGGCTGGCGTGGGCGCTGTGCGTCGATGGCGAGACGCGGGTGGCGGTGATGAAGCGGTTCGGGATCACGCACACCTTCATCAAGGCGCGCGTCGCGGAGGCGCTGGAGCAGGTGGCCGTCGCGTATGAGTGGGGAGCGCGATCGGGCTGAATAGACGTGTGCTGGCGCCATCCTCCACCGAACGGTGGTATACACTTCTTTCCGACGGAAAATGATCGCTGACGCTGCGTCCTGGTTCCGGCCTCCGGTTACGGGCCTGGGTCGGCAGCGATCTGCGCGGGGCTCGTGTGCGAAGACCTGGGGCTGTGGGTGTCCGGAATGCTCGCTGTTTCCGGACAGTCTGGCCAAACTTTACGAACGGCCGTTGTGGGGCCCTTAGGTGACATTCCTAGCTGACCGCTAGGGCTGCCTCCTGTTGTGCAAAGTATCGGGCGCCACCTTTGCCAGCGCCGCGAAGAGCGCTGGTATATCGATTGGCTTTGTAAGATAGTCGGTCATTCCCGCCGCGAGATACAACTCACGGGCGCCCTTGGTCACATTTGCTGTCAGCGCCAGTATCGGCACTCGGCTTGCCGCCCCGCTCAACTCTCGAATTCGACGCGTCGCCGTTGGCCCGTCCATCACAGGCATCATCACGTCCATCAGGATCACATCGAACTGTTCGGCCGTAGCGGCTGCAACGGCGCCCTGACCGTCCGCGACGATCTTGAGGACATGGCCTTCTGGAATTAAAAGCGCGGTGAGGATTTTTTGCGTTGCCTCATTGTCTTCGGCGATGAGTATTCGCAGAGGAGAAACTTTTTGCTCTGTCGGCGGGTCAATATGAACCAACTCGGGGGCTGCTGACAGATCCGCCCGAACGGCGAACCAGACCCTCGTTCCACGACCTATGTCACTTTCAACGCCGATCGTGCCTCCCATCTTTTCCACGATCTCCTTGCAGATCGAAAGTCCAAGGCCTGATCCGCCATGTTTTCGTGTCGCCGAGGTGTCCACCTGAAAGAAAGGCTGGAAGAGACTGCCAAGCTGGTCCGCAGAAATGCCTTTGCCCGTGTCCGTGACTTCAATCCGCAACTCGGCTTGCCCGACTGCATAGCCAACACCGATCGTGATTTGGCCTTCATCAGTAAATTTGAGAGCGTTGTTGACCAGATTGGCAATCACCTGTCGAAGGCGATGACCATCGCCTAGAAGCCAGGCCGGCACGTCGGTGGACACGTCAGCGGCGAGCGTGAGGGATTTTGACTCTGCGCGGTCAGCGAACAACTCCACCACGCCGTGTACCAGGTCGACAACCTGAAACGGGCGATACTGAATTGCCATGTGGTGGCTAGCGAGCTGCGAGATATCGATCACGTCGTCAAGCACATGCATGAGGTCGCGGGCAGCCCGGAGCGCAGTCTCTGTCTGGTTCCTGCGCTCAGGGGCGCCTTCGGTACGCACCAAAACGTCAAGCATGCCAATGACGCCAGTTAGTGGTGTGCGAATTTCGTGGCTCATGCGCGCGAGAAATTCGCTTTTCGCAACAGACGCCGCCTCCGCCTCGTCCCGCTTGCTTGCCAGTTCTGAATTGAGCGCCACTTCCCGCGTGATATCTCTCGAAATACCCAGGATCGCGGGAGCGGCGTCAAAATCAGGTGCAAGGCGCATGCGGACTTCGACATCGCGCAAACCACCTTCGGGAGCAAAGACACGGACGCGGTTCGTTGACGCCTGATCGGTTAAAGCCACAAGCCGTGCTTGGCTTTTGAGAGCGCCGCGATCTGCGGGATGGATGAAGTCCAATGCGGAATAGGCATTTGCTCTGTTTCCCATCTCGGCATTTGCAAAGGATGGCGGAGCATTCGTGCTCCACCTCATCTCCCCACTTGCAACATCGACTTCCCAAACGCTCAGTTCGGCAGCTTCCAGCGCCGCTTCAAGGCGAATATTCAAGGCGTTTAGCCGGGCTTGGGCTGATTTCTGGGCCGTGATATCTTGCGCCGTTCCCACAAGACGAACCGTCCGCCCATTTACGCGTTCAGGCCGACAGATATTGCGGATCCATATCCGCCGGCCTTTTCCAGTCAGCGCCTGAAGCTCAATCGTAACCTTGTTCCCGGTCACGATTGCTTCCCGGATTGCAGCGTCCACTGCCGGAATATACTCGGGCACAACAAAGTTCTTCTGGTCTTCGGCGAGCGGCACGTAGGCCTCGTCCATCTCGTAGATGCGCCGTGTCATAGCCGACCAGGTTGTTCTCGACGTTGCAAGTTCGAACTCCCACCCGCCTATGAGGGCGAGGTCCGAGATTTCTGAGGCAAAGGCCTCGCTGCGCTTCAGCGCCGCCTCGGCAGCTCTACTGCTCGTGATGTCCTGGATGATGCCGAATATCCGCGTCGTCCTGCCATCGATCCGATCGGCGTGGCCGGTGGAGCGCAGCAGAATTCTTCGGCCAGTCGCCGTTCTTCCAAAATACTCGACGTCCCACGGTTCACCATCCCGCAAGGCTGTACGAATCGCATCTCGCTCAGCAACTTCGCCTTCGGCATCGCGGAAGTTCGCAATGTCGGCTGGCGTCAGAGGGGAATCCTCTTTCAGTTCAAATATGCGCCGGGTCTGCCGGGACCAGGCTATCGTTGAATTCGCGACGTCCCATTCCCAACTGCCAGTCCCTGACAGTCGCTCGATCTCGTCGGTGTGGGTCGGTCGCAAGAAGGCAGAGCCGTAGGGATGCGCGTCGCCGTGGTGAGCGCGCCCTTCATTTAGAGGCGGGACGGCGGCGCGCTCGTTTGTCATCGAACCTGACCTCAGTCCTTCCGGGCGTCTCAGGCCAATGACTGGATACTGATTCTACCGGCTTCTCCGAAGCGGCGAGATCAAATCGGCTAGGAACTGCAGACCCAAATTGGGTGACGCCAATCTTAGCCTCCGATGGCTGTGATTAGCGCCAAGCTTTTGCTTCCAGGCGCAGCGCGTCAATGTCTTCTTCCGGGCGATGACCCGCCTTATCAGCAGGGCAGAAGCGACCGGCAACTTCCGAGCGCGGCAGCCATTGGTCACAACGCCGGATGGGCGTGGAGTTGGGGCCCTCAATTGCCCCTCGTCATGTGGCCTACGGGTGCTCCATGTTGCGAGCTATCGCTGGTTAGACGCTCCCACCGGCCCGACATGCGGAGAACGAGTAGGGCGCTAAGATCTGCGGCGTGAGCCGCAGCTCCAAAATTGACATGCTTGGACATAGCAGCCGATGGTCGCTTGGGGATTAGCATCGGAGACTGCAGAAGGACGATGCAGGTCATCAGGACGTGATTGCGCGCTGCGCGACGCTTCCGCAGACGTAGGGGGTTAGTCGGTTGGCCAAGATACGGTTTGCGCGTTCCGCACGCGCGCTGCTCACGTACGGCGCCTCGGGCCTGATGCTGATCTGCGTCGGGATTGGCGCCGTGCCGGCCTCAGCCGACAAGGCGCAGACCGACAGCGCGATCGGGAGTTATCTCAATACGACGCTGCCAGCGATCGAGCGGATGAAGCCCCTTATCGGCCAGCCCGAGGCCGCGCGCGCCACCGCCTTTGCGGGGATGGGGCTCCCGGATACGGAATGCGATGCAGCGGCGGTTGCCGCGATCTACGCAAGAGAGAAGCTCGCCGAGGGGGCAGCGAACGTCTGCAGGGGGCTGATGGCCTGGATGCAGGGAGATGAAATCTCTGCCTGCAGTCAGGTGAAATACTCAAAGTCCGATCTCGCGAAAATCGACCAGGCCAATCCGGCCATCCTGAACCGGCACATCGAGACCGACGTGCCCGGCACGCGGCTGCAGCTTGAGCAGGCTGCGGGGTGCGCACAGAAGGACATTGCCTATTGGGGCAGCGCAGTCATTCGGATCCATGATGAACTCTCGCGGAGCGTTTCTCTTACCGGAGACATGGTCGCCTCGGCCTCTGGCAAGGCGCCTCTGACCGCCAAGCAGTTCGAGCACAAGCTCTACCAGTGTCACCTTGCTCGCAATCTCGACGACAGCCGGAGATCGGCAGTTGTGGAGGCCGCAAATGACGGCTGTTATGCGATGTCCGCCCTCGCCGGCAAGAAGATGCAAGGTGCATGTGAGTCAATTGAAGAGGGCCTGAAGCTGATTGACGCCATCGGCGCCGGAGACCCCTTGGCGCGCGAGGCGGCCGCGGTGAGAACACTGCTTATCGACAGCTTCAGCGACCTGACCTGTGGGCCGATCCTGACGGCTGCTCATGCGGAGGCGCGCGCGGCGGCCGCGAGAGCCCAGCAGGCGGAAGAAGCGAAGGCGGCGCAGGCGGCCTATGACGCGGCATGGACGGGTTACAACAATCTGCAACGCCAGCTCGCGCGCGATTTTGATGAATTGAGGGACTGGGACGATGAGTCCGACGAATACCTGAGTGACGGCGACGCTTCGTTCGCTGAAGTTGCGGATGAATACTGTCAAATTTACAACCGCATAAACCAGACGCGGTTTGATATTGTGAATGCAGCGGAAGCGATCAACCGGCTTCAGCAAAACGCCACCAATCTCAACCGTGTGCGCGATGAACAGAAGCTGAAAGAAGAGTTGAACGTCGATCGCAACGAATGGTGCGAAGCAAAGCTTGAGTGACAAGACCGGTTTCCGCCAGAGCCTGAATGCGTGGTCGTCGTGTTTGTCTCGCGACCTGCCCGCTTACAATGAGCGGGGCCCCCGCTCCGGTCGAGAGCAACGAAGCTGAAGGCTGATCCCAGACCGATCGTACTCTAAGCCGCGCCCGCGTGAGTGCGGATGCGCTGGAGCATTGAGGCGAGGCCGTTGGAGCGTTGCGGGGTGAGCGCGTCGGCGATGCCGATCTCGCGCAGGAAGGCGGGCGCGTCGAAGGCGAGGATGTCGGCGGGCTGCTGGTCCGAGAAGAGGTGCAGCAGCATCGCGACAAGGCCGGCAACGATCATTGCGTCCGAGCCGCCACGGAAGCGGATGGCGCCGGGGCTGGTAGGCGAGGGTTCGGCGACGAGCCAGACCTGGCTGGAGCAGCCGCGCACTTTGTTGTCGTCGGAGTATTCCTCGGGCTTGAGCGGAGGCAGCGACTTGCCGAGGTCGATGAGGTGCGTGAATCGCTCCTCCCAGTCGCCGAGGAAGGCGAAGTCTTCGCGCAGGGATTCAGCTTGTTCGGTCACGCTCATGCGCAGGGAGATGGCCCGGCGGAGCGCGAAGGGCAAGTGGCGGCTTTTGGTGACGCCGCCACTTGCTGGTCGCATCGCTTTAGCCGCGCTGGCGGTCGTGGATGGCGGCGATGTCGGCGCGGCCGAGGCGTTTGACGCCGCTCTCGACGACGCTGGCGATGCAGGCGTCTTCATACTTGCGCATGTGGGCGCGTCTGATGCCCGGGCCGGCGCAGAGCTTTTCGGCCTTGCGTTGCAGGCGTGCATAGGTCGCCTCAGGCGGTGCGTTACGATCATAGCTGAAGACGCCTGTGACGGCGGGGCGCTCGTCGGCGGAGGCGGATGGCGTGGCGAGACCGCCCGACATCAGCAACAGCGCAACAGGCGCGGCATAGATCGCGAGGAGGGATTTCTTCATGGGGGTTGGCCTCTTCTTTTTCGGTCCGTCTGATTGCGGACCCGGCATGGTGATGCCGGAGAAGCGACGGGTGCGGAATCGAGAAGGGCGCTCAGGGCTCATGAGCAAAAGTCATGGCGGGCAAATTCGGGGCGGGGCTTGAAGGGCGGTGGGTGATCGCAGTTAAGCGGCGCCCGCTTCGTCCTTCAGCCAGGCGATGAGATCGACGAGGATGGGGCGGCGCGCGGCGTTGGGCGCGTGCACGATGTGGTAGGCATAGCCGGGCTTCACAGTGATGTCGGAGAACTGCACGAGTTCGCCGCGCGCCAGCCGATCGCGCACCAGCACGTCAGGCGCGAGGGCGAGGCCTTCGCCTGCGAGGGCGCCGGCGATGGCCACCGTGAATTCCTCCATCGTGAAGGTCGGCGTGACGGCGGAGACCGGAAGCTTGGCCTCGACCGCCCAGGCGCGCCATTCGTTGGACGCGGACGACTGGATCTTGCGGGTGCTGGCGAGCAGCGTGGCGAGATCGCCATTGGCGCGTGCGAAGACGGCAGGCTTGCAGACGGGGATGAGGCGGCCCTCGCCGAGGGGCACGGACACCACATCGTCCCAGCCGCCGGGTCCGTAGCGGATGGCGATGTCGAATTCTTCGCGCGCGAGATCGACGAGACGGATCGAGGTGAGGAATTCGAGTTCGTAGCCGGGGAAACGCTCGTGGAAGCGGGACAGGCGCGGCACGAGGAATTGCGAGGCGAAGGAGGCGACGGTGGAGATGCGGATGATGTTGGAGCGCGGTGAGCGGCGCGAATAGCGGGCGAAGGCTTCCGTCAGCGTGGTGAAGGCGGGCTCGATCGCTTCTTTCAGGTTGCCGCCCTCGGCTGTGAGCTGGAGTCCGCCGGGCTCGCGGATGAAGAGCTGAACGCCGATGAAATCCTCGAGCGCAATCACCTGTTTGGAGATGGCGCCCTGGGCAACGCCGAGCTCTTCCGCGGCGCGCGACAGGTTGAGATGGCGCGAGGCGGCCTCGAAGGCGCGGACGGCGTTGAGTGGGGGCAGCGGCTTGACCATGGCGCAGCATAATATGCCGGCGTGACAATTCCTGTCAGCAGTGTGGTCTTGTCAGCGGCCTGGCTGCGTCGGCAGTAGGAGATTTCAGTCTCGTGCGGGTCGCCAGAGCGGCCCTACCGCCAGAAAAAGCACGGCGACATTGAAAACCGCATTGGACGGGTTGCCCGAAGCGATCGAACCGGCGCTGTCGAGGACGAACCACGCCAGCACGCCGGTCAGCACTGTCCGGCGCACGGCTTCAGGTGCTGCGTCGTAGACCCAGGCGGACAGGCACCAGATCATGACGCCCCAGCCGAGCAGGAATCCGCCGGTGAGGGCCGACAGGAAACGGGTGTCGGGCGAGTCGTAGAGCGTGGCGCCGTCGAGCGGCCAGCTCAGCAGGTCGAGCGTGAAGCGCGCGGGTTCGAGCGTCGGCGCCATGGTTCCGAGGAAGAAGATGGGTCCGAACGATCCGACGACGATGGCCGTGATCTTCAGCCAGAGCTTGTGGAATTTGCGCGACATGGCTCGCTGTCCTTTTGAGGCTTGGCGCGAGCATAGGGGCAGCGGGAGCAGCGACGCGATTACCTGGGAGGTAGGTTCGCCACAAAACAAAACCGCCCCGGTTTTCACCGGGGCGGTTGTTGGTGTTGAGACGGGACGCTTACTTCGCGAGGGTGGTGACGCAGCCGGCGATCGAGCGGTTCTTGTCGCCGTTGAGGCGGAGGCCGTAGCGGGCGAGGCAGAAGGCGTGCTCGTAGCGGGTGGCCGTCGCGGAGACGCAGCCGAACATTTCGATCTGCGCAGCTTCGAGGCAGCTGGTCGTGGTCGGGTCTTTCATGGTGGCAGTGACCTGCGCCGCGTTCGCTTTCTCGGCGTCGATCGTGTGCATGGCGGCGAGCGTCATCATGCGGTTCGCCGTACCCTTGAGGTTGGGATCAACCTCGAGTGCGGACGGCGCGACCGTGACCGGCGAAACGGATGAGAAGGCTTTGCCCGGCGCGCTGACGGCGATCACCGAGACCTTGTCCCAGAGCGAGTTGGCGGCGTCCGGCGAGGTGGCGACGGAGGCCAACATCGTGTTGAGGTCGGGACCGGCGAAGAGTTTCTGCACGGCATCGGTCACCGGCTTCGCGGCTTTCGAGGAGGTGCGGAGCGAACCGAGGGCGTTTTCGTTTTCCTTGGCGTTCAGCCGCTTCTTGGCCCAACCGAAATTCTGCATCGTGTAGGATTGCTCCTTCACGAAGGCGCCGGCGCTGGAGATGCGGCCCTTGTCGCGCGCCGATGCGGCGAGCACGGTCTGCAGCGCGTCCTTGCCGCCGGCGAGGCCGGTGGCGTAGCCGAGGTCGCGCTCGAGGCCGAGCATGAGGCGTTCGCGGCCGTAGTAGTTGTCGATGTCGCGCACGCCCTTCACGAACTCAGCGTTCTGGGCAGCGAGGATGGCCGAGTAGGACAACCAGGACGCAGAAAGCTGGTCGACGTTCGGCGCGGCGAAGGTTTCAAGCGCGCGGTCGACTTCAGCTGCGTCGCTGAGTTCGTTCACCATGATGTCGGAGATCTTGCCCTGGTAGTCGGCATAGGCAGCGGCGGTGGATGGCAGGAGGCGTGCGCCTCCGGCGGAGCCGCCCGCTTCGGGGGCCTGCGAAATCGCGACCGGGGTCGCAACGGCGAGGGCTAAGGCGATGGCGCAGAACTTGGTCCGGTTACGCAATGGAACCTCCGACTAATCGCTTGTCTCGCGGGAACTTTCTGAACCTATCAGAAGCGGCCCGCAATGTGCTTTCAATTTCAGAATGTGGCCGCATTCGTTGATGCGCAGTTAGGATGCTTGATGGAACTGCAGGCTTCAAGCAGTCATTTTGACTCGGGGAGTGGTAAATGACCCCTCCGAGGGCCGTATGGCTTGCACTTTCAGCAGTAGCAGCTGTGTGGGCAATGGCGCTGGGCGTGCCATTCTGGCTCGGTGCAACTGCGTTTGGCTGTTCCATCCTGCCACCGCTCGTTGGAATGTTCATGCGCGGATCGACGTCGGCGGCGCAGGCGGTCGAGGTTGAGTCGGGGCTCTGGATCGCGCTGGCGACGGCGGGCGCCGCCAGCATGGGTGGGGCGACATCGATCATTGTCATATTCGTGGTGGCGATTGCAGTTGCCTGGATGTCAGGCCGCGTGCGGCTGACCCTCGAGATTGCCGGCTTTGCGCTGGGCGGCGTGCTGATCGCGATGATTGCGGGTTCCGAAGGAAGCTGGATGCATCCGCATGACGCCGCCATCCTGTCGGCGTCCTACGGACTGGCAGGGCTGGTGATGGTTGCGGTGCTGGCGGGAACTGCGGTGATGCAGCGGCCTGCGCCGATCGTTGCGCGGCAGGAAGCATCGGGGTCGGGTTCCAAAGAGAGTGACGCGCGTTTGCGGCAGCTGGAGTCGGACCTGCGGAAAGCAGCGGCTGCGGCGGACGATGCCAAGGCGAAAGCCGATGAGGCGCGCACGCAGCTTGAAGCCCGCACGACATTCTTTGCACAGACGAGCCATGAACTTCGCACGCCGCTGAACGCTATCGTTGGCTTTGCCGAAATGATGCGTGGTGGGATTTTTGGTCCGCTATCGGAACGCTATCAGGAATATGCCGAGCTTATTCACGAGGGCGGACGAAACCTCACGCTTATTGTTGACGATGTGCTCGACCTCGCACGGCTGGAGGCGGGTAAGTATGACATCTATGCGGAGCCGGTGAGCCTGACAGACCTCGCGGACGACGCTGT
>CALRWU020000088.1:0-9487 GCA_943371945.1 Azorhizobium sp. AG788 | reverse complement strand
AGGTCGGTAGACGAGATCGGATCAAGCGGAGCGGTGAGATAGACCCAGGCTGGCGGCGTGTGGCGCGCGAGCGCGCTGGCGGCGGATTGCGGCAGGCGGTGTTTCGCGAACTGCTGTGCGAAGCGCGAGAGTCCGGCCTTCGGGTTGGCGCCGGGCCGGGACACCACAACGATGGGCACGAGGTTGGCGATGTGGCGCCAGTCGCGCCAGCGGTGGAAGTCGCGCAGGTTGTCGGCGCCCATGATCCACACAAAGCGCGCATGTGGCGCGAGACGCTTGAGGCGGCGCAGGAGGTGGATCGTGTAGCGCGTGCCGAGCCGGCTCTCGAGGTCGGTGACGATCGTGCGCCGGTTGCCGAGACGGCGCTGCGTGGCGGCGAGGCGATCTACGAGCGCGGTCTGCGTCTTCTTCAGCGGGTTTCCGGGCGAAACAAGAACCCAGACGCGATCGAGATTCAGAGCGCGCTGAGCTGTGGCGATAACGTGCGCGTGGCCCGAGTGCGCCGGATCGAACGAGCCGCCCATCAAGCCGATGGCAAGATCGCCAGGGGGCGAGGGCAGGCGAAGATGTGTGGGCAGGCGGTGATGCATGGGCGGAGATTAGGGGGTGCTGTGGTGAAGGGCTAGGGCGGCAAGCCCGGCCCCTCGTGGTTCGACGGACGCTCCCTTTGGTCGCTGCTCACCATGAGGGGCCTCTCGCGTGCGCCTGCTGAAGAGAGGCGCGGCTAGAGCGGCAGGGTCGCAGTGCGGGGTTGGGAGGCGTAGTAGTAGCGGCCCGAGCCCATGACGTCGACGCGGCGGAAGTCGAAGCGGCGATAGGTGCGGGCGTCTCCCACGATGGTGGTGACGCTGGCCTTGGTGGCTTCATCGGCGCCCTGCAGCGCGGCGGAGAGGCGGTCGCCTGCTTCGGCGGTGATGAGTTCGGCGTCTGAAGGGCGGTATTCCTGCGGGTCGGCGCCGAGCTGGATCTGGCCGTCCTCGACGGCGCCCGGAGAGGCTGCGGCCTTGGCGTGCCAGGTGGCGTAGGACGCGGCGAGTGAGGCGGCTTCACCCACGGGCGGCAGGGCCGCGATGTCGCCTGCAACGCTGGCGCGATAATCGGTGACGGTCGCCGGGCCGGCGGGCGTGTCGGACGGCGTTTGCGATGGTGGTGTAGCGGCAGCGTCCGGGTTGTCGGCGGCGAGATCGGCGAGCGCTTCCGGCGGCAGTTCGGGCGGCGGAGTTTTTGGCGGGGCGGCGGCGACCGTGATCGATCCCTTGGCGTTGGCGTTGGACGCGAGCGCCGTAGGCTTCGAACAGCCTGCAGCGAGGGTTGCGGTCAGGGCCAGCGTCGCGGTGATCAGAACCAAGCGTTTCATGGGTGTCTTCTAGAGGCCGGAGACCAGTTTCGGCAACTGGTCAGGCGAGGCGACAAGCGCCCAGGTGCCGCCGGCGGCGACAACCTGCGCCTCCCAGTCCTTCAGCAGGTCGAAGTATTTCTGCGGATCGGCGGGGTCGGACTTGATGACGTTGGCGGCGATGACGTGGATGCCACTGAGATCAAGCTTCACCTTCGAGGTGTCGCATGCCTTGCCGTAGTCGGCGAGCATGTCGGAGAACAGGATGATGAAGCGTTCCGACTCAGGGCGCTGTTTCAGTTCGAATGAGGCCTGGGCGAGGGCGCCGCGGATATCGGTGTACTTCGCGGACTTCACCTGCGCGGCGTAGGCGGTGAATTCGTTGAACAGGTCGCGCTTGGCTTCGGCGGCGAGGCTGGGCGTGCCGGGAAGCTGGCGCTGCAGGATCATCTCCTTCTCGGAGAAGGAGCAGGCGCTGATCTGGCTGGCGCCGACCCAGTCGCCGGGCAGGAGTTCGGCGATCGTGATGTTGGCCAGCTTGGTGGCGTCAGGCACGGCCTTCACATAGGTGCCGGACACGTCGAAGACGAAGAACACCGAGCGGGTGGTCGAGGTGACGAGGCCGCAGGCGGCAGCGCCAGCGAGCGTGAGTGCGACGGCGGCGGCAGCGAGACTCCTGCGGATCATGATGCCTTTTCCAGCTCCGGCTGGGCGATGTCGCGGTCGCGATCACGCTTGGGCGGCTTCTGCGGTTGCGTCGACTTCTTCTGCAGCACCATCGGATCTTCACCGCTGGAGTAATCGTCCCTGCTCTTGTTGCGCGCGGCGCCCTTGACGCGACGCTCGATCCAGAGCGGCACGAAGATGATCAGGTCGTACACGGTCAGCAGGAACAGGCCGATATTCTTGAGCAGGACCGAGACCGTCTTCGAAGCGAACGACAGGAAGATGAGCAGGAAGCTCGACGCGATGGACAGCATGAACACCGTGTTGCGCACGATGGTCTCAAGCGGCAGGGCGGCGGCGGCGAGCAACCACGGGATGATCGCCGCGAGGATCAGCTGTGCGAAGGTCGCGAGCTGCAGGCCGAAGATGTTCGCGCTTTGACGGGCGGGCGTGGCGGCCTCGTTTGATGCCGCAGCAGGCGCATCAGCATTGGGCACGAGCGTGGGCGAGACCAGCGCGCGGTTGGCGAGGTCGCGGGTTTCCTGCTGCTGTTCGATGATCTGCTCGCGGACCACGGAGAGCGTCATCTCCATGACCGAGAAGGCCATCAGGAAGCAGAACGAGACGCCGAGCATCACGCGCCGGCCGCCTTCGGACATCGAATGGAAGGCGGGGATCAGCTTGGTGAAGCCAGCCGAGTCCATCAGGATCACGCCGGTCACGAATTCGAGGAAGATCACGATAATGGCGGCGAAGGCAGGCAGGCCGATGCCGCCGATGCGCGCGCCTTCGCCGACTATTTCCGCCATCGGTCGTTCGATCAGGAAGAAGTTCAGGAACACGCCGGCCAGCGCGATCGAGGTGATCAGCACGGCGATGAACCACGGGATAACGATGGACGCGCGCGAGGCGATCTTCTTGCGATCCTCGGAGCGCACGATCTCCTCGAACTCGGAGAAGGCCTTGTTGACGTCGTCCGTGTTCTTGGAGTGCTCGTGATGGATCTTCTGGAGCTTCTCCGCGACTTCCTTCAGGCGCGGCGCGTCGTTGCGGATGGTGGTGAGGGCGGGGCGCAGCGGCGCCAGGCGCTCGTTCATGGCGCGTGCGGTGTTCTGCGCGATGTTCTTCTCGATCTTGGAGAGGCCGCGTGTCGATTCCATCGACGGCAGCGCGGCGCGGAAGGCGCGTTCGGCGGCGTCCTCGAGATTGATGTCGGCAAGCTCGTTGGCGCTGGTCGCCAAGCCGTGCGTGGCCTTGTCGAGCTTCTTCAGCATCGGCCCGGTTTCCAGGGCGAGCTTTTCGGCGCGGCGACCCATGCGCTCTTCAAGCTGCAGCATGCGGTCCTGCAGCTCATCGGCGCGGAACGATGCGATCTTCTCGTTGGTGACGGAGCGCGCCTGGCGGCCATGGTCGAGCAGGAAGACGCCCCAGCGGCCGAACAGTCGGCCGGTGACGAAGAAGATCTGCCAGAGCACGCGCCGCAGAGGCTCGCGCCCCATCCACATCAGCAGGATGATGCCGACAATCGCGAGCGCCAGCGGCCAGCCATAGGGGATGCCAAGAAAATTGCCGCTGTCCCCTACGCCGCCATTCAAGGCATCGGCGTTCGACGGGAGTCCCGTCGTCTCGTCAATCGGTTGTTCCACAGCAAGCCCTTCTGCTGCGCGCCAGACCCCACCGCCGACACATGTAACATATATCGACGGCCCGATGGGGCGGTTGTGTGGCGGAGATGTTACAACGCTGAAATGAAACGGGGCATGCCGCAGTCAACAACCGCAGCACGCGTCTGTCGCGGAGCGGATTTACGTCTACGGCCGGATCTGGCCTGAACCGCGAACGGTGTATTTGAAGATGGTCAGTTGTTCGGCGCCCACCGGGCCGCGCGCGTGCAGGCGGCCCGTGGCGATGCCGATTTCCCCGCCCATGCCGAACTCGCCGCCGTCAGCAAATTGAGTCGAGGCGTTGTGCATGACGATGGCGCTGTCGACTTCAGCGAGGAATCGTTCCGCCGCTGCAGCGTCTTCAGTGACGATGCTTTCGGTGTGTTGCGAGCCGTAGCGTGCGATGTGGTCCATGGCGGCGTCGAGGCCGTCGACGACTGCGATGGACAGGATCGGCGCGAGGTATTCGGTCGTCCAGTCCTCGAGCGTCGCGACCTTCATGGGATGGATGGCGCGCGCGCGATCATCGCCGCGCAATTCGCAACCGGCGGCCTCGAGCGCACGGGCGAGGCGGGGCAGCAGTGCGGGCGCAACCGATGCATCGATCAGCATCGTTTCGGTCGAGCCGCAAACACCGACGCGGCGCAGCTTGGCATTGACGATGATGGCCTCGGCTTTCGCCGGATCAGCCTTCTCGTGGATGTAGGTGTGGCAGAGGCCTTCGAGGTGGCCGATGACGGGGACGCGGGCTTCGTCCTGGACGCGCGCGACAAGGCTCTTGCCGCCGCGTGGGACGACGACGTCGAGGCGGCCATTGAGGCCGGTGAGGATGTGGCCGACGGCGGCGCGATCCGGCGTCTGCACCAGCTGGATTGCATCCTGCGGCAGGCCAGCGTCACTGAGGCCCGCACGCATGGCATCCGCGATGACGCGCGACGAGTTCAAGCTCTCGGAGCCGCCGCGCAGGATGACGGCGTTTGCCGCGCGCAAGCAGAGGGCGCCAGCATCGGCCGTCACGTTGGGGCGGCTTTCATAGATGATGCCGATAACGCCGATGGGCACGCGCACGCGCGCGAAGGTAAGGCCGCTGGGCCGTTCCCACGTGTCGAGCACCGTGCCAACCGGATCGGGAAGGGCGGCGACATCGGCGACGCCCTGCGCCATCGCCTCGATGCGGGCGGGCGTGAGTTCCAGACGGTCGAGCATCGCGCCCGAGAGGCCCTTGGCGCGGCCGCCCTCCATGTCGAGCACATTGGCGGCGATGATCTGCGGCGATGCGGCGCGGATGCGCGCCGCCATGGCGGTGAGCGCAGCTGTGCGTTTCGCCGGCCCGGCCTTGGCGATGGCGGCGGAAGCGGCGCGCGCGCTCACGCCCATGGCGAGCATGGTTCCGGCGAGAGCGGCGTCGTGTGCGGCGAGGGGCAGCTGGATCGTCATGGCGAGTGAATTAGCAGGCGTGGCTTGGGATTGCCAGTTCCAGGTTGTGCAAGACCTCGGGGATGCTCGCGGCGATATCTTGCCCAGCGTGGCAGAACTGTGCTGTTCAGCGTTATGGGAGACTTGCACCGATGGCCGAACGTGAACTGCTCCTGCACATCGGAACGCACAAAACGGGCACTACCAGCTTTCAGCAACTGATGCGACGCAATGAGGCTCGGCTACTGAAGTTTGGCGTGTTTCCCGTTTCCGAGCCCAAGCTTTCTCCCGAGCACACTGGAAATCCTTTCAACTTGCGTGGCTTTGCACATTATTTCCTCCGCCCTGAACTCGTCACCGTCCCGCGTGTAAAGGGGTTCGTGAGAAGCCTTAGCGATCCTGAGCGGCGGCTCTATGAGAACGCCATGGTGGAGCGGGTTAATGCGTCCGACGCGCAGAAGGTTATCATCTCTGCTGAGGGGCTGTGCTTCTTCCGCAAACAGGAGGAGCAGGCGGCGCTTGCACGTTTCCTCTCCCGCATTGATCGAAGCAGTACAGCATTCGTGGTGTTCCGCGACGATGAAGCGTGGCGAAAAAGCTGGGTACGGGAGTGTCAGCGTTATCCTGAAGTGACAGCTGCTCTCGCCGCCCTGCCTGACCACAGGCGCATTGAGGGAGAGTGGTATTTCGACAAACCTGCGATTTGCGCTTTCTGGAGCGAAATCGTTCCCCTGGTTCAGATCGATTACGATCAGTTCGAGGATATATGTCCGGAGCTTGCCACGCGCATGGGCGTCAGCATGAACGGTCTCGTGAGTGTTGACCGTCAGAACGTGACGCCGGCGGGTGGGTGAAGAAGGCCCCGCCAGAAAATCCCAACTCGTGGCGTGCGGCCATCCGGGTAGTGGGTTTCACCAAACGCATTGAGCGCCGGAGGCGCCGGGCAGTAGTCGCGGCCCCGGGCCGAGAGTAGGTATTCGCGGCGCAGCGGCTTTGCAGAAAAAGAGCGGCGTTCGAGCGTCCCGGCTTCAACCATTGCGTGGAGGCCCCGGGTCAGCAGGTTGTGTGCAATTGCGTGCGGGCGGTCGACACCGCCTGACGATCGGCCCTAAAGGGGCAGCTCACGCGACGCTTTCAGGGGGCCCGTATCAGCGGTATAGAGGGCGAGGGGGGCAGGGTCTGGAGCCTGTCATGGATGTGCTGCACGACAATACCGAAGACAGCCAATACGAGATGGACGTGGACGGCCAGACCGTTTTCGCGCGCTATCGAAAGTCCCGGGAAGCGCTGACGATTTTGTGGGTCGAGGCCCCGGAACAACTGCGCGGTACGGGGGCTGCGGGACGGCTGATGAGCCTGATCTCGGCAGAGGCGAGGGCGCAAAGCTGGAACATCATCCCGGTCTGCGGATACGCTGCGGCATGGCTGAAACGTAGCGACGATTATCGCGATCTCATCGCCTCCTGAGAGGGCAAAGGCTCGCGCGCCGTTGCCTCCCTCAGCCTGCAAGCTGGCTTGTTTTGCGATGTGGGTCGCGGCGCGCCGATCCCATACCGCAATGGTTTGCAGAAACGCAGGCCACGACCCTGATCAGCCGACCAGCACCATGTCGTCGACATGGATCAGCGCCGGGCGACCCCGAAAGCCGAGTATCGCTTCGAATGCGTCCGACTTCTGGCCGATGAGGCGCGTCGCGTCTTCGGACGAATAGGCCGAGACGCCGCGCGCGATCGTGGCGCCGTCGGGGCCGATGACGTCAACAGCATCACCACGCTCGAAACGTCCCGCTACGGCGGTGACGCCGGCGGCAAGCAGAGATTTTCCCGACTTGAGCGCGCGCTCGGCGCCGGCATCGACACGGACGGAGCCGGTGGGACGCAGCGCGCCTGCCAGCCACTGCCGCCGAGCTGTTTCGGGTGTAACGTCGGCGATGAACCACGTCCCCTTGGCGCCGTCGCTGATGGCGTCGATGGGGCCCGCGTCAGCCGTCGTGTTCGCGCCCAACGTGATGAGGGTGGAGCAGCCGGCTGTCATCGCGATGCGGGCAGCGTCGATCTTGGTCGCCATTCCGCCGGAGCCAACGCCTGCGCTGGCGTTGACGCCGCCGGCCATCGCCACGATCTCGGGCGTCAGCTTGCGCACTTCGGGAATGTGGTTTGCGTTCGGCGTGGAGCGCGGATCGGCGTCGTAGAGGCCATCGATGTCGGACAGCAGCACGAGAACATCCGCGCTGAGCATCTGGGCGACGCGGGCCGCGAGCCGGTCGTTGTCGCCGTAGCGGATCTCTTCAGTGGCGACCGTGTCGTTCTCGTTGACGATGGGAACCGCGCCACGCTCAAGCAGTGTTTCAAGTGTGGCCCGCGCGTTGAGCCAGCGCCGCCGCTGTTCCGTGTCGTAGAATGTGAGCAGGGCTTGCGCTGCGGGCGCACCGTGCTTGCTGAACGCGTCTTCCCAGGCGCGCATGAGTCGGGGCTGGCCCGCGGCCGCGGCGGCCTGCTTTTCCTCGAGACGCAGTTTTCCCGATTTCAGCGTCAGCGCGCGACGGCCAAGCGCGACCGCGCCCGAGGACACGATGACGATCGATTTTCCGGCGGCGCGAAGCTTTGCGGCGTCAGCAGCGATCGCCGCAAAACGCGCGGTATGCGGCAGGCCGCTGTCCTGATCGATCAGTAGTGACGAGCCGACCTTGATCACAACGCGTCGTGCAGAGGCGAGGGGAGAAGTCATCGGCCGAACTCATAGCGGCATTCGCCGCCATTCTCGCGGGGCGCTGACAGGAAGAAGTCATCGAGCACCAGCTTCATCGCATTTTCGAAATGCACCGTGCCGGTGAGGTCGACCAGGGTGGGGATGCGATTGCCGCCCCTGATGGTGAGGGCGAATGCGCTGGTGGTTGCGTCGAACGAAACGTCGCCCCAGAAGTCGTGGTAATTTTCGAATGGCTGGTAGGTGACCAGGAATTCTCCGTCGTTCAGGAATTCCAACTCGCGCACCGGCTCCAGGGGCGTCTCGCCGGTGCAGCTGATGCGTTCCTGTTTCCAGATGCCACGATAGGCGCTGGGCACATCCTGCGCGTTAGCTGGCAGGGAGCAGGCCAGCAGCGACGCAAGCGGCAGCATCAGGGAAACAACGATCCGCCTCACGGCTGCCAGCCTTCCGCCTTCTCTTCCGGTGTCATCGTTTCTTCGATCTCGATGGCCCGGCGTTCGGCGCGGTCTGCCTGGATGATCGCGAACAGTTTCTGCACGGTCTCGGGGACGCCCTTCTGCGACGCGCCGGAAATGCGCAGCGGTGTTGATCCGCAAGCTTTCTTGAGGGCGGCCGCCTTGGCGGTGATCTCTTCCTTGGTCATGGCGTCGATCTTGTTGAGCGCCACGATCTCCGGCTTGTCGATTAGGCCGCCGCCATACTTTTCCAGCTCGCCACGGATGATGCGGTAGGATTCAGCGACGTCGTCCTGCGTGCCGTCGACAAGGTGAAGCAGCACGGAGCAGCGTTCGACATGGCCCAGGAAGCGGGTGCCGACGCCTGCGCCCTCGGCCGCGCCTTCGATGAGACCCGGAATGTCGGCGAGCACAAAGCTGGAGCCGATGCCGAGCGAGACGACGCCAAGGTTGGGAACGAGCGTCGTGAACGGATAGTCCGCGACTTTGGGTTTCGCGGCGCTGACCGCGCCGAGGAAGGTCGATTTGCCCGCGTTCGGCATGCCGAGCAGGCCGGCGTCCGCAATCAGTTTCAGGCGCAACCAGATCCAGCGTTCTTCGCCCTCGTGACCGGGGTTGAAGCGGCGCGGCGCCTGGTTGGTGGAGGACTTGAACTTCGTATTGCCCCAGCCGCCCGAACCGCCCTTCGCAAGCAGGACCTGGTCGCCCAGCTTGTCGAGGTCGGCGATCAGCGTTTCCTGGTCTTCCTCGAACACCTGCGTGCCGACCGGCACTTTGAGAACGAGAGTGGGCGCGTCCGAGCCGGTGCGGTTGGCGCCCATGCCGTGGATGCCGCGCTGGGCCTTGTAGTGCTGCAGGTAACGGTAATCGATCAGCGTGTTGAGGCCGTCGACCGCCTCGATGATGACATCGCCGCCGCGTCCGCCATCGCCGCCATCAGGTCCGCCGAACGGAATGAACTTCTCGCGCCGGAACGAGACGCAACCGTCCCCGCCGCCGCCGGACTTCACATACACTTTGCACTGGTCGAGGAACTTCATCGTGGGTGGCCTAGTGCGACGGGTGAGCGCCGTGGTTGTGGGTGAGACTAGCTGGCGTCGCCCCTTCGGGCCACACATAACGCTCGGCGGGAGACATGGCCTGCCGGGCGAGACCGTAAAGGTCCTGCTTGCCGGTCGCGACAAACCCCAGCTTGCGCAGGACGTTTCCGGAGGCCGGGTTGTCGAGGTAGTGACCGGCGG
>CALRWU020000087.1:0-9577 GCA_943371945.1 Azorhizobium sp. AG788 | reverse complement strand
CTCGCGATCGGCATCCTTCCGCTTCTTGTCGCGATTATCGTTCCTGGTGCGAAACTCGTGCAAGTGCTGACTTTCTCGGCACCCGGGCGTGTAAAGGAACTATTGGATGAGAGAACAGCCGCGCTGAGAAAAGAAATCGAAGCGGCGCGTGACGGCGGCGGTTCGTTGGGATTTCAAGTAACGGAGCCTGCTGTGAAGGACCAGCTCAAGGACTGGTTTCGAGCGGCAAAAGGCGAAGTCGACAAACAGCGCCCTGATAGTTTGAAAGCGTTTAGCAGGAGCTTCGACGAGTACGCCACCCAAGTACGGCAATCTGTTGAAGCCTATATCAAGGAGTGGCGAAGAACGGGGGCCGCGATGCTCGGTTGGTACGAGCAGGGACGCGTCAGCCGTGCTGTCTTGGATCAGGCCGAGCAACAGCGAGAACAGTCCGTTGCTCCTGTCATGCGCGCTATCGAAAGCAAGGTGCAACTTGTTGAGCACTTGTGCAATGAAATCGATGCAACACTTCAGCAATGACCTTGAGATGCAATAGTTAGCGACGCGTGCCGCGTCGCGTAGGGGGCATTGAGCGGAGCGAAATGCAAAGTCCCTCCACGTACGCGACAGGTGCATATCGCTGCGCTCAATGCACCCTACGGGGACCCCCCCGCCCAGATCTGCTGCGCAGATCGGACCTCCCCCTTTCAGGGATAGAGGTTAAGCTCTCCCCATGTGCAACCATTATCGCCAGGCGATCCTGAAGGGTGAGCGGATACCGGGGTGGTCGATTGACCAGTTCTCCGAGATCAGGATTCCCATCCGCTTTCACAACATGGTGGCGGATGTGTTTCCGGATCGCGAGGGGTTGGTGATCCGGGTGAGTGGTGGCGATGGGAGTCCCGATGTTGGGGCAGCCCCCTCCGGCCCTTCGGGCCACCTCCCCCGCGCGCAGCGCGGTGGAGGACTGGAGTCCCTTTGTTGAGATAGCCACCTCCCCCAGCTTTGCCGGTGGAGGACTTCCCCTTGACGCGCGAAGTCCTCCACCACGTAGTGGGGGAGGTGGATCGCGCGTTCTTCACGCGCGAGACGGAGGGGGAGCTGCCGGTGTCGCGGATGGATCGCGAGTCGCTGGATCGGGCGCGGCGGATGCGTTCGGAGATGACGCGGGCGGAGGTGATCCTCTGGACGCGTCTGCAGCGGCGACAGCTGCTCGGGTATCAGTTCAAGCGTCAGAAGAAGATCGGACCTTACTACGCGGACTTTGCGTGTTCGGCGGCGATGCTTGTTGTTGAAGTGGATGGCGCCACGCATTCGTCTGCGGAGGAGCGCGCCTACGATGCGGCGCGTTGCGCGGTGGAGGACTGGAGTCCCTTTGTTGCTCTCCGGCCCCTGCCGGGGCGTTCGCTCCTCGATTTGATCCCCCGGATCAAATCGCGCCTTCGGCGCCGTCGCTCACCCCCTCCGCCGCTGCGCGGACACCTCCCCCGGCTTCGCCGGTGGAGGACTTCCCCTAAGTCTTGGAAACTTCTCGCGAAAATAAATTCGGGTTTTGCCGTCCGCCCCCCTCTGGAGCTGAGCTCATACTGCGTCCTGCAAAGGAGGCAGAGGTGGCGCGTTCTTATTCGGAATTGATGGGACTGGAATTCGAGGCCGAGCGGCTGGTGCGGATGGGGGAGAGCCGGGCGGAGGTGTCGCGGCGGCTGGGCGTGCATCCGCAGACGCTGGCGACGTGGGCGCTGCGCGGCGGGTGGCGCAAGAAGGATCTCGACCTCGAGCGCTCGGGCGAGGCGTCGCGCGCAACGCTGCACGCGATCCGGCGCGGCAATCAGGCGGTGGAGGCGCAGCGGGCCCTGCGCGAACAGCTGGCCGTGGTGATGCGCGAGGCGGTGCACCTGCTGGCCGAGGGGAGCGAGGAGGCGCTGGGGCAGGTGGAGCGGATGCTGTCGGGGATGGCGGCGCCGAAGCGGCTGGAGGCGCCGAAGGTGGCGCTGGAGGCGGATCCGAAGATGGGGCACATGCGGAGCCTCGGCGAGGGCGATCTCGACAAGCCGCGCGAGCCGATCATGACCGACACCGGGGAGGAGTGGACGCCGGAGCTGCAGCGGCGCATCAATCGCGAGATGCGGATGGGCAATATGCGTCCGGATCGTAGCAGGTCGGGGCGGCGGAAGAAGAAGGAGTACGACGATGGGGCGTGAGATTCCGGAGACGATCAAGCGCTGGCACCGCATCGCGCTGGAGCGGCGGGCGGACGAGCTGCACGACATCCTGGCGGACGGCTGCGTGTTCGAGAGTCCGGTTGTCCATACCCCACAGGTCGGGCGGGACATCACGGAGAAATACCTGCGCGGGGCGCTGCACGTCCTGAACACGGAGCACTTCCGCTATGGCGAGGAGTGGTATGCGGACAGGAGCGCCGTGCTGGAGTTCTACAGCGAGGTGGACGGGATCAAGATCAACGGCGTGGACATCATCACGTGGAACGACGCCGGCGCCATCACGCACTTCAAGGTGATGGTGCGCCCGCTGAAGGCGATCAACACGCTGCACGCCAAGATGGGCGAGTACCTGATGAAGGCGATGGGCTAGGCGCGCCCCCGCAGCTCACCACCCTGGCCCGCCGACACGCCGGAGACCGACCAGCTAATGGCGCTCAGCGCGACGCGGGGCGTGGGCGCGGGCTCAAGACAGGCGCGTTCACGGCGCGGGAGGCGATCGGGCTCGCGGGGGTGAGGTTGGGGGAGTGAGCCGAGCTTTCTTTCGGCACCCCAGCCGCGAAGCGCCTCTAAGCGCCAGTTTCGCGGGGAAATAGAAAAAGCGAGCGCCGGCAAGACGCTCGCTTTCTCTCAGCGGTACTGTTTGGCGATCTACTGTTCGCGACGGTTAGGAAGCTTCAGTTTCCAGCGCAGCATGTCGGCCAGGATTGGATAGATGTCGTTGTGCTTCGCTCCGAACCGCATGTAGTCGCCCTGCATCGAGCCGATATCCCGGTTGGCCGTTGCCTTATCCTCGGGAAGGTAATCAGCCAGCGACTGAAGACCATGCTTCTGCAGCTCTTCGTCGCTCAACTGATAATACTGCCACATCGGATTTGAATGCGAGAAGTCGATCTCGGGGATGCCGTTGATAAAACGCTCGAACATTTCATCACCATTTGCGGGGCGACGATTGCTGAATTTCAGATCGTAAGCAATTTTTGCGATGGCTTTGAGGACAACAGACTGAGCCGCGACCGTTCTCTCCTTCGCTTGCTCCTTACCGAAGTCAGCGATTTCCATGACTGCCCCCCAAACGGCGGTCATCGCTTCCTCGCGAGGCTCAATCACAGCCGGCGTGGCGCCTGCGACGTTGCTTTTGTTGAGAAAGCCAATCGCGTTCACGGCGACAACGTCCTTCAAAAGCAGCGCACCCGTATCTTCTGACCAATCCTTGGCTTCGTTCTCGGTGAGCTTGAGTCGGAGGTCGTCGGCCAATACGCGCTTGATGTAGAGAGTGACCGGGTTCGAGCCGTCGAACTGAAAAGCCAGCGAGCTGTCAACCTTTTTGCCCAACCTGTTGAGGTCGTGAAACAGCTGACGCTCTTGCTCGATTTCGAGGCCGAGGTGCACTTCCACTGTCAGTGTCGCGTACGAACGTGCAGCCTCGTATGCCTCGTTCCAAACCATCATCTCTACTTCGGAGATGTCTTTGCCTTTTGCTGGGAAGATAGCGACGTCCTTGCTTGGATATTTTCCCGTTTTCCGAACGGCTTCCAGAAACCTCATTGCGAGGTCCGCAGCATGTCGGCGATGCTGTCCATCAATGACCCAAAGGATGTGTCGCTCTGACAGCCACACCTTGAAGGCGGCCGTTTCGCCGCCTGCTGTTTCCAGACGAATGCCCCGAATTCCGCCCGGCCCATGTCCACCAAGAGGGACATTGCGCACGTTGCAAACGAGTGGCTGGATCGAGAAGTACGGCTGTTCTCCAAGCATACGAAGAAGTTCGTCAAACTCCGGCGGGACGGGCTTGCCCGTGGCCATCCGCCTAAGCCTGGCGGCGGAAACCAGACCTTTGAGCATATAAATCGCGAGCTTCTTAGCATGCCCCTCGTCAAGTGCGCGCTGCGCAACGGGGCCTGCATCGCGGTCATTCGCTACAGCAGAGATCTCGAAGAACTTCCGAAACGGAACAGACAACGAGAAGACGCGGTGGCCAAGGTTGTGGCCAATGAAGACGTTGAATGGCGTCTCGTTGACGTCGCCAGCTTCCGCAAGAACGTCGAGGTTATCGAGTTCCTGCGGCGTGTTGAGGGGGGTTGGGAGGCTTCCGGTTTTAGGGTACATTGGTTCAATCCTTCATGAGAATGCGCCCGCAGGTCGACGGTGGTACGAAAACCTCGGGCGCTGAAGGGGTTATGCCCTAGTGCGGATTTACGGTCAACGTAAATTTGTCCTGGGGCATAATTTTTTGTGGCCAGGATAGTTTATTGATCTCCTGGGTGGATGACAAAAATATCCCAGGGATGTTTTCAGAGGAGAAAAGAAGTTCGCTTATAGCGATTGGCGCACTGTTTTTTGGGGCAAATTTGGAGCGGCATCCTCCCGCCGCTGGCGGGAGCTCGATCGTGGTTCGATGGACGCGCGGCGTGCCGCGTTGCTCACAATGAGCGCGGGAATTCCCTAGGTGAGATAGCCCCCTCCGTCCGCTGCGCGGACACCTCCCCCGGCTTCGCCGAGGGAGGACTAGAGAGCCGCCTCTCCCGGCTTTGCCGGTGGAGGACTTCCCCTTGACGCGCGGTGTCCTCCACCACGTCGTGGGGGAGGTGGATCGCGCGTTCTTCACGCGCGAGACGGAGGGGGGAGCTGCCGGCGGTGGAAGACGGTTGCGGGGCGGACTATGCTTGCGGGCGTCAGCGGAGGTTTCATGGTTCGGGGTGTGGTGTTGGCAGGGCTGGCGATGGTGGCGCTCGCCGGGTGTGAGAGTGTGTATTCGGCGCCGAAGGCTGGGCCGCTGGCGCAGGTGGCGGTGAGCCGGGCGCAGTTGCTGGAGTCGCAGCAGTCGAAGCTGATCTATCGGGGCGCTGACAGGTCGCGGCGCGACTGGATCGGTGAGGGGATTTTCTACGAGTACGACAAGACCTGGCCGGTGGCGGCGGAGACCCGAACGGAGTTCGAGGTCGAGACGCTGACGTATGCGGGGTATACGGAGCTGTATTGCAGCACGTTCTACAGCTTCACGCCGAAGGCGGGGCGCAGCTATCTCTTTGCGCCTGTGGCGCAGGGGCGCGGATGCTCGGCGGCGATCACGGACAAGGAGACGGGGAAGGCGCCGGTCGATCTGAAGCAGGAGCTTGCGCCGGCGGAGTGAGGGGCGCGTGGTGCGGTTGCTCACCAGGGGCGCGCGGGGCTAGCGGCGGTAGCGGTCGGCCTGGGCTTCGACGTAGCGGCGGGACATTTCCATTCTGAGGTCGGCGGAGATGACGGTCTTGCCGACGGGGTTCAGGATGGTCTCGAGCGAGCGGAAGATCGCTATGCCGGCTGGGATGCCGATAATGGTGAGGCAAAGCCCCAGCGCCTGGAAGACGAGAAAGAAGCACGCGACGAGGCCGAAGGGGAGCCAGAGCAGGGTGACGAACCATCCCCACACGACCCAGACGGGGTTCTGACTCAGCGGCGTGCCGAGGTCGCTGGCATCGACAAGGCGGTTGCCGAAGGGGGCGAGGTAGAAGCGGCCAAGCTCGAACAGGCCTGCGCCGAGCGGGGCCCCGACGATGGTCAGCGTGAAGAAGGCTCCGAGCAGGAACATGTAGAGCGCGGAGAGGAAGCCGAGGAACGGGATGTGCCAGATTATGTTGCCCAGGAGGCGCATGGGGAGGGTCCGGCTTGTGGGGGCGTGTGGTGGAGGTTAGCGGGGGTGGAGGCAAAGTCACCGCTCTTCCCGACGAACGTCGGGACCCAGGAACGGTGGCGTTCCGCGAACAAGCTTGAAGCTTCAAGTCGGGACAAGGTTCGGGGGCAGCCCTGGGTCCCGACTTTCGTCGGGATGAGCGGACAGCTTTGCTGTCCGCGGCCACGCAGGCGCCCGGCGGTCCGGTTCAGTGGTCCGGTCTAGCGGTCCTGGGTCGGGACGTAGGGGGAGATGAGGCCGAGGGGGGCGGCGGTGGTGCGCTTGGTGACGTTGACGATGATGCGGGACTGGATGTCCGACACCAGGCCGAGGGCCAGGATCTTGTCGCGCAGGAAATTGTCGTAGGCGTGCATGTCGGTGGTGACGATGCGCATCACATAGTCGACGGCGCCGGTGACGGTCATGCACTCGATGACTTCGGGCCATTTGCGCACGGCTTGCTCAAACTTCTCGAGATTTTCGCGCGAGGGCAGTTGGAGTTTGACGTTGGCCACGACTTCGAAGTTCAATCCCAACTTGTCGTAGTTGAGTAGCGTAACGCGGCGCGCGATGATGCCCTGTTCTTCCATGCGCTTGATGCGTCGCCAGCAGGGGCTGGAGGACAGGCCGACCTTTTCGGCGATCTCGGCCACCGAGAGGGCCGCGTCGCGCTGAATCAGGTCGAGGATTTTTGCGTCGATGGCGTCGAGTTCAACGGCCATTTTTTGCTGTCCTTGGTCAAGTATGTAGTGATTTATTGCCGCTGTACTGCCAGATCGCGCACCGAATGGCAAATACTTCCTGCGATATTGAGCAATATATTTGCCGTGGCCATATATAGACCTGCCCGGAGGCGCACGACTTGAAGCACGGTAGCCCTGTATCAGGCGGGATCTCCCTCGACGACAAGTACCTTCTCGAGGGGGGACGCGCTTTCATGACCGGCATCCAGGCGCTGGTGCGCCTGCCGCTGGACCGGAAGAGGCTCGACCGGAAATCGGGCCTCAATACGGCAGGGTTCATTTCGGGCTATCGCGGCTCGCCGCTGGGTGGCTACGACCAGCAGATCCGGGCGGCCGGCAAGCTGATGGACGCTCACGACGTGAAGTTGTGGGAGGGGCTGAACGAGGATCTCGGCGCAACGGCGGTCTGGGGCTCGCAGCAGACGCACCTGTTTCCGGGCGCGAAGTTCGATGGCGTGTTCGGCATCTGGTACGGCAAGGCGCCGGGCGTCGACCGTACCGGCGATGTGTTCAAGCATGCCAACATGGCGGGGACCGATCCCAAGGGCGGCGTGCTGGCGCTGTGCGGGGATGATCCGAACTCGAAGTCGTCGACGCTCGCCTCGCAGTCCGAATTCGCGATGATCGACGCGGAGATGCCGGTGCTGGCGCCGGCGTCGATCCAGGAAGTGCTCGACTACGGCATGATCGGCTGGGAGCTGTCGCGGTATTCGGGGCTGTGGGTCTCGATGATCTGCCTCGCAGACACGATGGATTCGGGCGCTGTCGTTGAGGTGGGGCTGCAGCGCTATCATACGGTGCGGCCGACGGACTTTGTCATGCCCGAAGGCGGGCTGGGTCCGCGCATGGGCGACACGCCGCTGGGCAAGGAAGCACGGCTGCGGACGCTGAAGATTCCGGCGGCGCAGGCGTTCGTCCGGGCCAATGGTCTCGACAAGGCGCTGCTGACGGGCAAGTCGAAGAAGCTGGGCGTGATCGTGGCGGGTCAGGCGGCGCGCGATGTCTACGAAGCGCTGGGCGCGATGGGGCTTTCGCCGGAAATGGCGGCGGATCTCGGCGTCTCGATCTTCAAGGTAGCGATGCCGTGGCCGCTGGAGCCGACGGCGATCCGCGAGTTCTGCCGCGGTTTCGAGCGCGTACTGGTGATCGAGCACAAGCGGGCGATCATCGAGCCGCAGCTGAAGGACATTCTCTATCACCTGGCCGACGGCGAGCGTCCGCTGGTGGAAGGCAAGAAGGATCGCGACGGCGCGCCCCTGCTGTCGGACATCGCCTCGCTCTCGACGGCGGATATCGCGATGGCGCTGGTGGGACGCTTGCCGGCCGGTGCTCATACGGCGAAGGCTGATGCGTACTTCTCCAAGGTGAAGGGCGCGCAGCAGGCTGTTGCGGGCATGAACCAGATCAACACGCGCAAGCCCCACTTCTGCTCGGGCTGTCCGCACAACACGTCGACAACGCTGCCGGAAGGCTCGCGCGCGCTGGCGGGGATCGGCTGCCACTACATGGCGACGTTCACGCCGGAGCGGCGGACGGACATGCACACGCAGATGGGCGGCGAGGGCACGCCGTGGATCGGGCAGAGCCCGTTCACCGACGAGAAGCATGTATTCGTGAACCTCGGCGATGGCACGTATTCGCACTCGGGCTCACTCGCCATTCGGGCAGCGATCTCGGGCAAGGTCAATGCGACCTACAAGATCCTCTACAATGACGCCGTCGCCATGACGGGCGGGCAGCAGGTCGAGTCGGGCCAGACGGTTCCGCAGATCGCGCGGCAGGTCGAGGCCGAGGGCGTCAAGACAATCGTGATCGTGGCGGATGATCCGACGCGCTATGCGTCGGTTTCGGATCTGCCGGAAGGCACGCGGATCTTCGATCGCAAGAAGCTGGAAGAAGTTCAGATCGAGCTGCGCGAAACGCCGGGCGTCTCCGTGCTGATCTATGACCAGGTGTGCGCGACAGAGAAGCGCCGGCGCATCAAGCGCGGCAAGATGGAAGCGCCGACCAAGCGCGTGTTCATCAACCAGTCGGTGTGCGAAGGCTGCGGCGATTGTTCGGTGAAGTCGAACTGCCTGTCGGTCGAGCCGGTGGAAACCGAGTTCGGTCGCAAGCGGCAGATCAACCAGTCGACCTGCAACACGGACTATTCGTGCATCGAAGGCTTCTGCCCGTCATTTGTGACCGTCACGGGCGGCGACCGCAAATCGGATGCTGAGCGGACGCCAACGGCGTTCGATGTGTCCGGCCTGCCGACGCCGGCGCTGCCGCAACTGACGCATGAAGCCTGGAATGTGGTGTTCACAGGCGTTGGCGGGACGGGCGTGACCACTGTGGCGGCAGTGCTCGCCATGGCGGCGCACGTTGATGGCAAGGCCTCGCAGACGCTGGACATGACGGGCCTTGCGCAGAAGGGCGGGCCGGTGTTGAGCCACGTTCGCTTTGCGCTCGATCCGGACGACATCAAGGCGGGCAAGACGCCGCCGGCTTCGGCTGACGTGATCATCGCATGCGATCTCGTTGTGGCGTCGTCGGGCGATGCACTCGTGATGTTCGACAAGGCGCGGACGGCGGTGGTGGCGAACCATGACGTCACGCCGACGAAGGAAATCATCGAGAACCGCAATGTGCGGTTCGATCCGGACCTGCTGACGGCGCGTGTGCGCTCGCGGGCGAAGAGCTTTGCGGCGACGAATGCGGAAGCGCTGGCCGAGCACCATTTCGGCGACGCGATCTATACCAACATGATCATGCTGGGCATGGCCTACCAGAATGGCCTGATCCCGATTTCGGAAGCCGCGATCAAGGAAGCGAACAGGCTCAACAAGGTGAAGGTGAAGGAGAACGCGGCGGCGTTCGACCTGGGGCGGATTGCGGCGGTGACCCCGGACGCAGTACAGGCGGCGGCCCCGAAGCGGCCGGAGATCGAACCGCTGAAGCTCGACGAACTGATCGCGCGTCGGGCGGAGATGCTGAAGGCTTAT
>CALRWU020000086.1:0-9577 GCA_943371945.1 Azorhizobium sp. AG788 | reverse complement strand
GAAGGACAGCGTGCGCTTGTGCCAGGGCGATGCATCAATCAGCCAGCCGAGCAACCACCAGCCGATGACGAAGAATGCTAGCGCGCCACCATCGAGCCACGTCATCAGTATTCCCCGGGATTCGGTGAAGAGTGTCAGGGATTGGCGCGGCGGTGGCTAGTCTTGTTTGAAATGGATGTCCACCGCTTTGCGGCAGCCCTCTCCGTCTCGCTTCGCGAGCCACCTCCCCCGCCTTCGGCGAGGGAGGACTCACAGGATCAGGGCCGGCCGAGGAAATCCATCTTGCCGAGGGGGACGCCATTGTGGCGCAGGATCGCGTAGGCCGTGGTGACGTGGAAGAGGAAGTTGGGGATGACGAAGCCCGTTAGGTAAGCGAGACCTGTAAACTTCATTTCGCCGTTGGGAAATTTCAGCACGACTTCGCGCTCTTCCGAGCCGTCGATCGCGCTGGCGGGGACGCTCTTCACATAGTCGATCGTGTTGGCGATGCGTGTGCGCAAGTCGGCGATCGTAGCTTCGGTGTCGGGCATGGACGGGGCCGTCCCACCAGAGAGGCGCGCCATGGCGCCCTTGGCCGAGTCGCTGGCGAGCTGGATCTGTGCTGATAGCGGGCGCATGTCGGGCGCGAGGCGCTGGGTGACCAAGACGTTGGGATCAAACCCGCGCTCCTTGGCGTTGGCCTCAGCCTTTTCCAGCAGCTGGTCGAGATTTCCGAGCATGCGGAGGAATAGCGGCGCGCTGGCCGCGTACATTGTAATCGACATTGTGTGTCCCTTGTCCCCTGGTTCATTTGAAAGTCTGGACGCCGGAGGAACCGGCGCTGTGTGGATTTGCATATGGGCGCGGTTTTTGGCGGCGCAATCTGCTAGGCTTACGAATCGACGATCCGGGGATGATCCTTGAAACTCCAATTCTGGTTCGAATTCGCGTCCACCTACTCCTATCCCGCCGTGATGCGGGCGGACAAGCTTGCCGCCGCGCGCGGGGTGGAGCTGGAGTGGAGGCCCTTCCTTCTGGGGCCGCTGTTCCATGCCCAGCAGGGTATGAAGGACAGCCCATTCAACGTGGTGCCGATCAAGGGCAGCTATATGTGGCGGGACATCGAACGGACCTGCGAGAAGTACAACCTGCCCTTCCGCCGACCCGGGCGTTTTCCCCAGAACGGGTTGATGGCGGCGCGGATCACACTGTCACTGCCGCAGACGGATCGCGGCAATTTCGTGAAGGCGGTCTATCAGGCGAACTTCGTGCATGACCGCGATATCTCCGACCCGCAGATCCTGCATGCCGCGGCGCGGCGCGCGGGGCTCGATCCCCTGGAAACACTGTCGGCGATGACATCTGAGACGGTGAAGGACCAGCTGCGCGAGGAGACCGCCAAGGCGGCCGATCTGGGGATATTCGGGGCGCCGAGCTTCGTGGCCGAGGACGGCGAGATGTTCTGGGGCAATGACCGGCTTGAGGACGCCCTTGATTGGGCGGTACGCGGAACGCTAAGACCCAATACCCAAAACTGAAGCACCGGTATTGAACCGGTCATCCATGGAGACGTCCGATGGCGTTCGTGCTCACCGAAGAGCAGCAGATGCTGCGCGACAGCGCGCTGGCGTTCGCGGCCGAGAAGCTGCCGGTGAGCCAGTTGCGCGCGCTGCGCACGGCGGGCGCGGGGTTCGATAAAGCCGCGTGGAAGGACATGGTGGAGCTGGGGTTTGCGGGCGTGCTGATCCCGGAAGAGCTCGGCGGGTCTGGATTTGGGTATGTCGGACTTGGTCAGGTGCTTGAAGCGCAGGGCCGGACGATCGCCGCTTCTCCCCTGCTCTCGACGGCGATGATCGGCGCGTCGGCTCTGATGATCGCTGGCACGCAGGCGCAGAAGGAAGCGTGGCTGCCGAAGATCGCGGCGGGCGAGACGCTGACGGCGCTGGCGGTGGATGAAGGTGCGCATCACGATCCTGCGCATATCAAGCTGAGCGCGAAGAAGTCTGGCGCCGGGTTCGTGCTGAATGGCGACAAGCGGTATGTGGTGGATGGCGGCGACGCGGACCTGCTGATCGTGGCGGCGCGCACCTCGGGCGATGCAGGTGATGCGACGGGAGTGACGCTGTTCCTCGTGCCGGCGGACGCCAAGGGCGTGACGCGGACTGTGCTGAAGACGCTGGATGCGCATGCGGCGGCGAACATCAACTTCGCGGGTGTTGAAGTGAGCGCGGACGCGGTGCTCGGCGCTGTCGATGGTGGTTATGGCGCGCTGGAGCAGATCCTCGATCGCGCGCGGATCGGCGTGGCGGCGGAAATGCTGGGCGCGGCGGATGCGGCGTTCGACATGACGAGCGAATATCTGAAAGTGCGCAAGCAGTTCGGCCAGCTGATCGGCTCGTTCCAGTCGATCCAGCATCGCGCGGCGGTCATGTTCACTGAGCTGGAGTTGACGCGGAGCTGCGTGGCGGCGGCGCTCGATGGGCTGGATCGCAACGCCAACAATTTGTCGGAGCTGGCGTCGCTGGCAAAGGCACGCGCGGCGGAGACGCTGCACCTCGTGAGCAACGAGACGGTGCAGATGCATGGCGGCATCGGCATGACCGATGCGCATGACTCGGGACTCTACATGAAGCGCGCTCGCGTGCTCGAGAATCTCTATGGCGGCGAGAGCTTCCACCGCGACCGCTATGCGCGGATCGGCGGATACTGATCTTCCCGGACTAGTCCCGAAAAGCAGACAAGCCGCCTGCTGTGAAGCGGGCGGCTTGCCTACGTGAATCCCGGAGGAGGGACGTACGTCTTCGGGGAGGAAGAGGAAAAGCGCCTTACTTGGCGGGCGGCATCAGGACTTTGTCGATCACATGAATGACGCCGTTGGAGGCGTCGACGTCGGCGGTGACGACTTTCGCGTCATTGACCATCACGCCCGTGGAGCTGCCGACAACCTTGACGGTCGCGCCTTCAACGGTGGCGGGGTCGAGCGTCTGCGTGCCGATGGCGGTGGACATCACTTCAGCCGGCAGCACGTGGTAGGTGAGGATGGCCGTGAGCTTGGCCTTGTTCTCGGGCTTCAGCAGGTCTTCTACGGTGCCAGCAGGGAGAGCAGCGAAGGCTGCATCGGTGGGCGCGAACACGGTGAAGGGCCCCGCACCGCGCAGGGTCGACTCGAGACCAGCCGCCTGGACAGCCGCGACGAGCGTGTTGAACGATCCAGCAGCAACCGCGGTATCAACGATGTCTTTCGCTTCGACGGGAGCGGGCGCCGGAGCGGGCGCTTCAGCGACGGGCGCTGGCGCCGGAGTGACCGGTGCGGTTTCGCCGGAGCAGGCAGCGCCCATTAGAGCGAACGCGGCGATGGGGAAGAGCAGCTTCATTTTTGGTTCCTGTATCTTGCGCGAGATGGAGCGTTGAAGGCTCACCTGCGGCGTGTGTGATGTGATTAGTACGCGCGCGCTGCACAGGTGGATTGCAGATCACGAAAGAGTAATGCGCGAAGGTCTCAATTGTTCGGTGCGACCTCAATCATCACCTCGTTGCGACGAAGAAAGGCCATCGTCCAAGGAGGGTCATAGAAGGCGAAGACAGGTTCGCCACGCGGCGTGAGACGCGCGCTCGACACCTTCTGCAGGAGAACGGCCTTCGCCGCCTCCATGTCGCTGGGGGCAGCGAGGCCCGTGAAACTGTAGACGGCCATGCGCCGCGACGGTTGTTCGATCAGCTTTACGTCGGGACTTACGGGCGCCGGAAGCGATTGCAGCGTGGAACCAGCGGGCATTGTGAAGGCGATGGTCCATTTGTCGCCGCTGGAGGCCTGCTGCGTGACGGGCGCCGTCATGGCGATTGTCTCGCGCGGCGCTGACTGGGTGACCGGGGCGGTCATGGCGATCTTTTCGCCCTCGCGTCCCTTGGCGAAGATGTAGTCAGCGAGCGGGCCAAAACCTTCGAACCGCGAGCCCCAAGCATCGCCCTGCACTGACGTTTCGGCAATGATCGTTGGGGCATAGTCCCGAACCTGGAAGCTGCCCTCGGACATCTCGAGCTTGAAAGCCGGCTCTTCCACACGTTCGGTGGCGCAAGCGGCCGCGATCAGCGGAAGTCCTAGCAGGGCTGCAAGACGCATGGTGTAGCTCCAGTTTGATCGTCATACGCGCGCCGCATGTCGTTGGATCATTCCCTTGCGGGGCCTCTGGTCTTTCGCGGAGGCGAGTCTAGGCTCCGGGCGGCAGAGACAACAACGCGCGGGGAAGACGATGAGCACCAAGTGGACTGCGGAGACCAGCGATCCCGTCGCGCGGGGCCTGATGGCGGGGTTTCCGCCAGCTGACGACAAGCGCGTGCAGGCCGAGGGCAACCTGTCGGGCAGCTCGTTTCCCCAGACACGCTGGGCCTTCAGCCATCAGCGCGAACTGAAAGCGACGGTTAACATCCGGCGCGGGTCGGGTCCGGTCTCCGCGCTGCCCAAGAAGCTGCGCGACGACATCGACGGGATCGCTTTCACGACGATGGAGGGCGAGCAGACGACCTGGGGCCAGTCGATGGACGCGCTGTTCACCGACGGCGTGGTGATGCTGCATCGCGGAGTCGTGGTGTATGAAAGCTATCGCGGCGCGTTGTCAGCAGAGCTGCCGCATATCGCCTTCTCGGTGAGCAAGTCTTTCGTCGGCCTGATCGCGGCGTCGCTGGCGCATGAGGGCGTGATCGATGTGGCCGCGCCCGTCGCAAAGTATGTCCCGGAACTCGCGGCGTCGGCGTTTGGCGATGCGACGGTGCGGCAGGTCATGGATATGACGGTCGGCGTCAAATATTCGGAGAACTATGTCGACCCGGAAGCCGAGGTGCGGACCTATGGCATCGCAGCAGGATATGGAAAGCCGCCGGAGGGATATGATGGGCCGCGCTCGATCGTGGCATTTCTCGCGACGCTGAAGAAGCAGGGCGAGCACGGGACAGCCTTTGCCTACAAGACCTGCAACACCGAAGTTCTCGCGTGGATCGTGCAGCGCGTGACGGGCAACGCGATGTCGCAGCTGATCTCGGAGCGCATCTGGCAGAAGATGGGCATGGAAGAGGACGCGCACATCATTGTCGATCCGGTCGGGATGGCGGCGTGCGGCGGCGGCATGAACCTCTGCCTGCGCGATCTGGTGCGCGTGGGCGAGATGATGCGCAATCGCGGCGCCTTCAACGGGCATCAGATTGTGCCCGCCGCATTGGTGGATGAAATTGCGGGCGGCGCGCGCAAAGAGGATTTCGCGAAGGCTGGCTACACCACCCTGCCCGGCTGGAGCTATCGCACGCAGTGGTGGGTGAGCCATGACGATCTCGGCGCGTACTCGGCGCGTGGCATCCACGGGCAAGTTTGCTGGATTGCACCGAAAGCGGAGCTGGTGATTGCGCGGTTTGCTTCGCATCCTGTGTCCGCAAACGGGAATTCGATCTTGGACAAGGTGTCCTTGCCCGCTTACGCGGCGGTGGCGAAGCATTTGATGCGGGGGTAGGCTTGTGAGTCTGCGCTCGTGCTTCGACCGACGATCGCTCCGCGACCTGCTCAGCATGAGCGCTGCAGTGGCGCTTTCTAGTAGGGTGGATTGAGCGAAGCGATATCCACCGTTGGTGCATTCGGCGCGGTGGTGCATTTCGCGGTGCTCAATGCACCCTACAGTCCCGCCCAACATCGCCCTAGCCTTTCATGGCCGCCTCGCTAGGTTGCGCGCCAACAACACAGAGCCGGGAGACTGCTGCATGATGATCGACAATCTATTCTCGCTGAAGGGGCGCGTGGCGCTGGTGACCGGCGGGTCGCGCGGGATTGGCAAGATGATTGCGCAGGGCTTTGTCGAGAGCGGCGCGAAGACCTACATTTCAGCGCGCAAGGCGGATGCGTGCGATGCGACGGCGGCGGAGCTGACGGCGCTGGGCCATGCTGAATGCATCTCGCTGCCGCAGGACATTTCGACGGTGGCGGGCGGCAAGATGCTGGCTGAGGAAATCTACAAGCGCGAAGGCAAGCTCGACATTCTCGTCAACAATGCAGGCGCTGCCTGGGGTGCGCCGTTCGAGGAGTTCCCGGAGCATGGCTGGGACAAGGTGATGGACCTCAACGTGAAGTCGCCCTTCTTCCTGACGCAGGCCCTGCATGCAGCGTTGAAGAAGGCCGCGAGCCCGGAGCGTCCGGCGAAGGTGATCAACATCTGCTCGATCGACGGCATTCGCCTGAACCCGTGGGACACGTATTCGTACCATGCCTCGAAATCGTCGCTGCTCTACCTGACCAAGCGGATGGCTGCGCGGCTGATCGACGACAACATCGTGGTGACAGCCATCGCGCCGGGACCGTTCGCATCGGAAATGAACAAGGCTGCGCGTGATCAAGCTGACGCCGTGGCTGCGCGCACCCCATCGCGCCGTATCGGGCGAGACGAAGACATGGCCGGCACGGCCATCTTCCTCGCATCGAAGGCGGGAGACTACGTGGTTGGCGACTCGATCGCTGTCGACGGCGGCATCGCCTATGCCAGCCTGCCGAAGGATGGCCCGAGCTAATCAGCCTACGTTTTCGTTGTTGCAGGATGCAGCCGGTTCCCACCGGCTGCATTTTTTTCGTGTGCGTGTCGTCAGGAACCACACCGGCGCGGCCTCGTTTCGGATTGACCACCTGGAACGAGGAAAGGCGATAAGCCATGAGCACGAATGTTGACGAACTTGTCTTTGCGCCGAAACGGCATTTCGATCGTCCCGAAGACGTGCTGGAAGACCAAAAGCTGTCCAACGGCGACAAGCGCCGTATTCTTGAAAGCTGGAAACAGGACTCGCAGCGGCTTGCTGAGAGCACCGCGGAAAACATGACGGGTGGTGAAGAGACCGACCTGCGGGACGTCTCGCGCGTGCTCGTCGAACTCAAAGCCATGACGGTTCCGCCAGAAGCGATCCAGGCGGCTCAGGCAAAGCGCGTTGTGTCTGGCATGACGTTTGGCGCGCTGATTGGTGCAGGCGTCGGGCTGGTTGCTACGGCAGCCACTGCGGCTTCGATGGCGAGGGTCGCGCAGTCCACCGTCGCGGATCTGATCATCGGCGGCGCGACGAGCGCGCTGCGTAAGCCGCGGAACTAGCTGGAACCCGGGCTCCAATCGAACGTTGGAACACCGCATACCCAAGGAGAATTCCATGAAAACGATCATCATTGCCGTGAGCGCAATTGCTGCGCTTGGCGCGGCGGCATGCACATCCACAGGCAACACCGAACGTGGCGCTGTCGGCGGTGCCCTCCTCGGCGGCGTCGCTGGCGCGGTCATTGGCAACAACACGGGCTCGGGCGACGCTGGCCAGGGCGCCGCAATTGGCGCGGCCACTGGCGCGATTGCAGGCGGGGTTGTTGGCTCGCAGCAGGATCGGAACTCGCCGCAGGCTGGTCCGCGTGGCGAGGCGCTGGTCTACGACAGCTACGCTCGCCGGTACTACTATGTCGACCGGAACAGCGGGCGTACCTACTGGTCCAACGGCGACTACCGCGGCTGATCCCGCGGGATAAGCGTAAAGACAATCAATCCTGACTGGCGGGCGTTGCGAAAGCAGCGCCCGCTGCGCGTCAGGGCGGAACAATTCGGTAGCGCGCCACGTTGTTTTGGCGCACCCGCCCAGAAGAGGCTGAGAGCAAGATGTCCGAACGCGATTTTTCAGATTTTGACGGGCGTGAGATTGTCGAGCACCTTGATCGCGAGGCTGATCGCAGAGGCTCGCTTTTTGCCCTGATGGCGTGTCTTGCCGTCGCTGCGGGGCTTGCACTGTCTGCGTTGCTTGTGTTCGCCGGCGGCTGATCCGTCGAAGACGCGGGCGTCAGTATTGAACCGCGTTCGGTCCGGTCTGGCTGATCCTTGTTGTCGAGCGCGGCGGAATGTTGATCCGTACAAATCGCCCGCCGTCTGCGGGAACGCCCTCTTCCAGTGTTCCACGCACCTGGCGCGCGAAGGCCGCCATGAGTGTTGCTCCAATTCCGGTACCCGGGTCGCGTGAAGCGACGCCCCTTCCGTTGTCCTCGATGCAGAGACTCCCACCAGCCTCGCCATGCCTGTAGACGATGCCGATGCGCCCGCGCTTGATCTCGGTCGCCCGATCCGGGAAGGCATGCTTGACGGCGTTGGTGACCGCTTCGGCTGTAAACAGCGCAAGTGGAACGGCGAGATCGGCGTCAATCGCGTCATTGTCGATATCGGCATTCATGTCGATGCCGAGATCTTCGGTGCCGAGCGCCTGGCCCAGATTGGCGGCCAGCTCGGTGAAGAAGCTGCGCGTGTCCACCATGTTGATGTTGTTGTGCTCGTACAGCGAGCTGTGGATCAGCGAGAGCGCGTTGATACGGGCGCGGGCATCGTCCAGCGCGGCTGCGGCGGCGTGGTCCTTCAGCTTGCGCCCTTGCAGGCTGAGCAGGCTGTTTATGATCTGCAGGTTGTTCTTCACGCGGTGGTGGATTTCCTTCATCGCGGCGTCGCGGGTTGCCAGCGCTTCTTCCATATGCGTGGTGCGATCGCGGATACGGACGGCCATCTCTTCCATGGTGTCGGCGAGCACGTTGATTTCTGTCGGCGCCTGACTCTTGGCGCGCAGGGGCTGCACCGACAGCTTACCGCTCGCGTAGAGGGCGGCGATCCGCCGAAGATAATCGAGCCAGCGCAGCACCAGACGATCCATTGCCAACCAGGCCGTGATCAGCGCCAGCAACCAGGCCAGAAGCGGCAGCGCGAAGTTGCCGAACGCGTTGATATTCTCCAGCGCGATAGGCGGCGGGGTCGGAGCGGAGACCATGGCGTAGAACGCACCGCCTGCCAGTGGCACGACGGCCGCCTGACGGCCTTCCTGGGTCTTCGACTTCACCTCGAAGAAGCCCGGCTCACCCGGTTTGACGCCAGACATCGTCTTGCCGTCCAGCGTATCCCAGTTGTCGCTGGCAAAAACCTGACCGGACGCATCCAGCAGGGAGACCTCATAGCCTTTTGGCAGATTGGCGCTTTCGAGTTGGGCGACCAGCGCGTCGATCGGCGTACCGAGGACCAGCGCACCATTGAAGCTTCCGTCTGCGCGAACGCGTCGCCGCCCTGTTGCGATCGTCCACTGCCCCGTGACAGCCGATAGCAGCGCGGTCGATTGGACGGTTTCGGCGCCAGTGTCGCGAAGTTCGCCGAACCACGCTCTGTCAGCGATGTTCAGGCCCTTGGCGGCCTCGACGCTCGAGCAGAGAATGCGCCCCCCGGCGTCGGCCTCAGCGAACGACGCATAGCTGGGCAAGGCCGCAACGACCTCGGCAAAATCTGAATCGCAGGCCTCTCCGCGAATTGACGTTGAGATGAGCTGGAGCAGGCCGGGCGCGGTGAGAAGATCGCTTTCAGCGCGGCTGGCTGCCACGCGCGCGACCAGCGTCATCGTCTCGCGGCGGTATTGAGCCTCGCGTTCAATGTCGCTCGACCATCGGATGCCCCCGATAACCAACACCGGCGAAAGAGCGGCGGCGAAGATCAGTAGAAGCAGGATCCGAAGCGATAGCCGGCGCTGCGGCGTCTCGTCAGTCGTCACCCCTTGCCCTCGCGCCGCCTGAGGCAAGCTTGGA
>CALRWU020000085.1:0-9587 GCA_943371945.1 Azorhizobium sp. AG788 | reverse complement strand
GGTGGCGAACATTTTGGGCGGTCTTCCTTCGCTCTTTCGAGCAAAGGAGGCCTCGGCCACCCGCTCTTGCATCGTGATCAATGCTCGTAGCCGATCTAACAGGGAAAAATCCAGCCCTGATTGGAACGAGCCCGATATGTGATTCTCGCTAAACACGGCGTCCCCGGCGCCGGTTCTGACCGATCTCACGCAGTGTTACGTAATGCAGCAATTTCGACTGCAATACGACTTCACGCCATCATCCTATGTTGCGCAAAAAGACCTATCAAATCAGACGCCTATAGACTGAAAGATTGTGTAACCAACCTTGATCGGCGCTTCCGTTGTGCAGCTGCGAAATTCGCGTATCTGCTGAACGTGCGACGCCCCCGCGTGTAGGGGGAATTTGTCGGAGGGTGTTTAGTGAAGCGTATCGAAGCCTCGGCCAGAACGGCTACTGCCACCGGCGCCCACCAGGGGAAGGTCCGGGTCGGTGTCATCGGCGCAGGAGTCTTCGGCGGCTATCACGCCCAGAAATTCGCCTCCAGCGACTACGCAGAGTTCGTCGGCATGTTCGACCTCAACGTCGAAGCAGCCGGTAAACAGATCGCTAAGATCGGCAAGGGCGAGGTGTTCGCCTCGTTCGAAGCCATCGCCGAGGCGTGTGACGCGCTCGTCATCGCGACCCCCGCCTCCAGCCACGCCATGCTGACCCGCAAGGCGCTGGAAGCCGGCAAGCACGCTCTCGTTGAAAAGCCCCTCGCGCTGACCGGGCAGGAAGCCCGCGCGCTGGCCAAGCTGGCGCTCGATCGTGACCTCGTCCTGTCGGTCGGCCACCAGGAGCGGCTCGTTTTCGAAGCGATGGGCCTGTTCGCCACGGGCGAGCGTCCCAAGCGTGTCGAAGGCGTCCGCATGGGCCCAGCCTCGCCGGAAGGCCGCTGCGAAGACGTTTCCGTTGTTTTCGACCTGATGATCCACGACCTCGATCTCACCGCCGAACTATTTGGCGGTGAAGTGAAGGGCGCCGATGGTTCTGGCTACAGCGCGCACACGAACCTGCTGGATCATGCAACCGCCGAACTTCTGTTCGCCAATAACGGCCATGCCAAGCTGACCGCCTCGCGTTGCGCCGAGAAGCGTGAGCGCTGGATGCGTATCGAATACGCGTCGGGCATCGTCGAAATCGACTTCATCACGCGTGAAGTGAAGAACACCACTGCGTTCGACATTCGCGCGGATGTGTCCGCGATCCTGCCGGACCCGCTGAAGGCTGCGGACGAAGCCTTTGTCGCCGCGATCCAGGGCCGTGCAGCCCCGGTGATCACCGGCGGCGTCGGCGCGCGTGCAGCCGCGATGGCCGAACTGGTCGAAGGTTGCGCCATGGCCGAACGCGCCACGGTGGCCGCCTAGTCTTCCCAAAAGCATTGCCAGACGGCGCGCCCGGATAGCGCGCGTTGTCGCAGGGGCCTTGCGATCAAGCCGAATTCGGCCAATTGACCCTCGCGGGCGCCCTCCGGCCGGCCCGCGCTTAGCTACCCCCAAACCGGCTATTTGGCAGCCAACGGAGACTCCCATGGCGAAGAAGCCGACGGCTCGCACCGAATTCGTGTTTTTCAACGTGACCTATGAAGACGGCAGCCAGAAGTCGAACCGCAAGGTTCCGCTGGAGGTCGTGGATGATCCGTATGATGGCGAAGGCGCTACCCGGAAGGCTCTGGAAGAGCAGGACCGCCAGATCTCGGAACGCTCCGGCCTGCCGCCCCTGATGATCAGCAAGATCGTCCGCGCGAAGTAGCGCCGCGATACGTCGGCTGCCCCGACGGCGCCGATTGTTACCCGCGCAGGATAGCGTAGCCTCCCTCCGAACGATCCGGGGAGGACGACATGCCTGATCTTGGCTCAACTGCATTCACGATGCTCTGGGCGAGCGCGGTTCTTGGGACCGTATATCTGCTGGCAGCCGTCATTCCATCGGTCCTGGGCCGAGGCTTGCCATGGGCGATGGGGCCGCGCGACGAGCCGCCCGCCGATGCTGGCAAGGTGGCGGCGCGGCTGGATCGCGCGTGGAAGAACTTCGTCGAGACGTTCCCGCTGTTTGTTGCGGCCATCCTTGTCGAGGCGTCCGTGGTCCAGGATTCGGATCTGGCTGGGCTCGGCGCGCAGCTCTACTTCTGGGGTCGCGTGGCGTTCCTTCCGCTTTATGCGCTGGGGCTGCCCGTGGTGAGGACGCTGGCGTGGACGGTGTCCTTCGCCGGTATCGCGATGGTGCTGGCAGCGGCGCTGCCGGGGATCTAGCGACAGCTCGCGCTGGCGATTGAAGCCCCATCTTGCCGCGCCTGCCGGCGCGGATCATGCTGCTCGCAGACGGCCGGTCAGTGCTGTCAGCGGGAGGACGCCCATGACACAGCTTACGCGACGTTTGATCATTGGCGCGCTTCCTGCGCTTGGCTTTGCGGGGCATGCGCTGGCGCAGGCCCCGACCGCGGCGCGCAGTACGCCCCAGCCTGAAGATGATGTGAGTTCCCTGCTCGATGCGTGGGTCGATGCCTATGGCCGTCCCACGGCGAAAGTGATGATCAACGGGATGGGCCCCTTCCAGTTCATGGTCGACACCGGATCGACCACGACGGTGATCGCCGCACGCCACATGACGACGCTTGGGGCGCGACCACTCGGTCAGGTCACGGTTGTCGGAACAACTGGCACCGCGAGCATGCCGCTGGTGCGGCTCGACAAGCTGCAGACCGGTGCGGTGACCAAACCGGATCTCGACGTCGCCGTTCTGCCCGACACCGAGCTGGCGCGCGAAGACGGGATTCTGGGCGCTGACGTGTTTGTCGGACGCAGGCTGGTGTTCGACATTCGCAACAGGCAGGTGCGGATCGAACCGACGAAGCGGCAGGTGCGCGCGAGCGCGCTTGGCAACATGCGCGTGCGCAGCGGATTGCTCGCGGAGATCGACGGCAAGGTTGGCAGCGTCTCGGCCCGGCTGATGCTGGATACGGGCGCGCAGAACTGTATCGCGAACATGGCGCTCAATGACGCGCTTCTGAAGTACCATCCCACCCTGCAGCGGGTCGACAATGCGCGTGTCTTCGGCGTGACGGGACACCGGATCGTAGGCCAGTACATTGCGCTGCCCAAGGTGGACATGCGCGCCTTCACGGTGCGCGATGCCGCCTGCGTGGCGGCCGATGCGCAGATTTTCGACCAGTGGGACATGAACGGGGAGCCGGCGATGATCGTGGGGGTCAACCTCCTGTCGCGGCTGGACTCCTTCTCGATCGACTATGGGGCGCGCATGTTCGACGCCAAGCTGGCTGCGGCGCTGGTGGCGCGGAACCCGTCGGCTTTCGGGTGAGTCGGCCGTTGTCCGGGGCCGGCTTGCGTACGCCAGCTTGCCAAGCCGGGCCGGATGGGTACATGCATCGCCCACCCCCTCCGACGCCCGGAAACTGAGCCTCGAAAGCCTGAACCATGACCGTCAAAGTTCGCTTTGCGCCTTCGCCCACAGGCAAGCTGCACGTCGGGAATATCCGTACTGCGCTGGTGAACTGGCTGTTCGCCAAAGGCCAGCAGGGCGTGTTCGTGCTGCGCATCGACGATACCGACCTCGAACGCTCCACCAAGGAGAATGAGGACGGTATCCGGAACGACCTGACCTGGCTCGGCATGACGTGGGACGAGACATTCAAGCAGTCGGACAAGTTCGATCGCTATACGGCGGCGGCGGAAGAGCTGAAGGCCAAGGGGCTTCTGTATCCGTGCTATGAAACATCCGAGGAGTTGGAGCGCCGCAAGAAGATCGCGCAGTCGCGTGGCAAGCCGCCGGTGTATGATCGCGCCGCGCTGGAGCTGACAGATGCCGACCGCAAGGATCTGGAATCTCAGGGTCGCAAGCCGCACTGGCGCTTCAAGCTTTCGGGCGGACGCGCGGAGTGGGTGGATCTTGTGCGCGGACAACAGTCGATCGACACCTCGTCCGTGTCAGACCCGGTGCTGATCCGCGAAGATGGCTCGTTCCTCTATACGATGCCGTCGGTGGTGGATGATGTCGACGCGAAGATCACGCATGTGATCCGTGGCGAAGATCACGTCACCAACTCCGGCGCGCAGATCGAGATCTTCCTCGCGCTTGGCGCAAAGCCGCCAGAGATGGCGCACATGCCGCTGCTGATCGGCGCGGATGGGCAGGGCCTGTCGAAGCGGCTCGGGTCGCTGTCGGCCGAGCAATTGCGCAATGAGGGCTATGAGCCGCTGGCGCTGTTGTCCCTTCTTAGCAAGATCGGCACGTCCGATCCGGTTGAAGCGCGCGACAGCCTCGAGCAACTGGCTCTGGAGTTCTCTTTCGACAAGATGGGCCGGGCGCCGGCGCGCTTCGACGAGAACGAACTGAACGGGCTCAACGCGCAGATCGTGCATGCGATGAGCTTCGAGATGGTGCAGCCGCGCCTGGCCAAGCTGGCCTATGGCGATCAGGCGACGCCGGATTTCTGGGATGTCGTGAAGGGCAACCTGCAGAGCGTGCCGGATGCCGCATTGTGGCTGGCAGTCGTCTATGGCGGCGGACTAACGGGTCCTGATCTCGACGCCGAAGACAAGGCTTTCATCGGCGAGGCGGCCGCGCTGTTCCCCGAAGGCGACGTAACGCTTGCGACGTGGAAGGCCTGGGTGGACGCCGTGAAGGCCAAGACGGGTCGCAAGGGCAAGGGACTGTTCCAGCCGCTGCGGCGCGTCTTGACGGATCAGGAGCATGGGCCCGAAATGGACCGCATGCTGGTTTTGATTGGCGGCGACAAGGCGCGCGACCGTCTTGTGCAGGCCGCGCCGTGACGAGGAGGGCTGCGTGATGCGTGCGCTGTTCATCTGCAGTGCGAACAAGCTGCGTAGCCCGACGGCAGAGCACGTGTTTTCGCAATGGCCGGATATCGAAACGGATTCCGCCGGTCTCAACAATGATGCGGATGTTCCGTTGTCGCCCGAGCAGATCGACTGGGCCGACGTGATCTTCGTGATGGAGCGGGATCACCTGACCAAGCTGCGCCGGAACTTCACGATGCACGCGGCAGGCAAGCGCGTGATCTGCCTGAATATCCCCGATGACTTCGGCTATCTGCAGCCGGAGTTGATCAAGCTGCTGGAAGCGCGGGTGGGGCCATTCCTGCGCGCGTGACCAGCATTCAGTTGCGGTCTGCCGCCTCCTGCTCGGCCACGTATTGCAGGTTCTGCTCGCGCACCTGCGCTGCGGCCTCGTCGTAGAGGAACGGCAGGAAGGCATAGCGCCGTCCACGCGTCACCTTGGTGACGGCATGTAGCAGCGAGCATGAGAAAATCACGGCAGCTCCTGGCGCCGGCTTGTAGGAGCGCATGCCATATTCGGGGAAGCAGATTTCGCCGCCATCGAAGTCGGCGCTGAGATTGATAGACACGGCGAAGCGGCGGTGGGCGGTGCCCTTGGTTGTGTTGTCGCGATGCGGGCGGAAGTGAGCTTCGTCTTCGGCTGCATAACAGGCGACGAGATAGCGCTCCATCCGCGTGACGTTGAACTGGTGGATGCGCTGGATCTCCGGAACGATGCGCTTGCGGATCGTCGTCTGCAGACGCCCGATATCGACTTCGTTCGTCACCATGAAGTCGCGGCGGCGCTTGTGGCTGCCATCGTGGATCAGGTGTGTCTTGCCGTCGATGTCGCGCATGAAGCCCGACAGGTCGCGATCCTGTGTTTCATACTCCGCGATCAGATGCTGGCAGAGGTCGGGATCGAACACGCGGTCCATGACCAGGACCGGCGCCTGAACGTCAATGCCCGCGATGTGATTGGGCGGAGGCAAGGCCGCGACATGCGCCATCACTTCTGCAATCTCGCCGCCCCCCTCGCGGAAGGGGAAGACGCCGGTGATGCGCAGGCGCGGATCCATCACCACCCACTTGCAGAGAAAGCCTTCATCGTCGCCGTCTACGGCTGACGCGCCGCACATGCGCGAGGCCGAGCGGTCAAAATCCCAGAAGAAACGATAGCCGGGGAGGATGGTGGCAAGCCGCGATTCCGACTCGTCCTTCGGGTCGATGCTGACGCCGAAGAAGCTCGCGTGTACGTCGTCGAAGAGGTCGCGGCGTGCAAGGGCCGCCGCGAGTGCTGCACGGCCCGGCGGATAGACGGCCGAGCCGATGAAGCAGAGTACGATATTGCGACCGGCCGCAGCTTCGAATTGATAGCGCGGGTTGCCCGTGGCGCGCTGGACAAAGCGCGGTGCAGGCTCGCCGGGTGTCAGGTTAACAAATCTCGGCAAAGCACTGCTCGCATTCTCGCCGGCATACCGTGCGCCGGCCCCCATACCGTAGGCGACGCTAGCCGAGGCCGCTTAACATTTCGTCGAGGCGAGCATAACCCTGTTCCATGCCGTCCGTCATGCCCGTCGAGGCAGCCGCGTCGCGGATTTCCTTCGAACTGAATTCCATCACCATGACAAGGCTGGTGACGCCGTCTGTCTCCGTAAAGCGTGTGTCGATGATTGCAGGCTTGCTCGTGTCCATGGGGCCGCCGAGATCGCCCGGGTCATAGTATTCCGCGTGGACGATCTTCGCGGGTGTGTCGACCTCGCGATAATCTCCATGGAAGCCGAACATCTGGCCCGTTGCGTCCGAGCGCCAGCGCCACAGGTATGTGCCGCCGGTGCGGACATCCATTTCGCACACCGGCATCGACCAGCCCGGCGGTCCAAGCATCCAGCGTTTGACCAGTTCTGGCTCGGTATGCGCTCGCCACACCAGATTGCGCGGGGCGTTAAAGCTCCGCGCGATGCGCACTTCGGTGTCGCTGGGTAACGAGACTTCGACGGGTTGAGTCGTTTTCGTCACCATCGAGTTTCCCTTTCTTGTTTTTCTGTTGGCGGTCAGCTGACCGCAGCAGCGGCGTCGAGCTCCGCGACGACGATCTTCTTCATTTGCAGCATCGCCTGCATGACGCGGTTCGCCTTCGCGCGATCCGGTTCGCTCATGTAGCGGCCGAGTGCATTGGGGATGATTTGCCAGGACAGCCCGTACTTGTCCTTCAGCCAGCCGCATTGGCTCTCCGTTCCGCCATTCTCCAGGAAGGCATTCCAGTAGAGATCGACCTCCGCCTGGTCCTCGCACTTCACGAACAGCGACAGCGCTTCGGTGAACTTGAACATCGGGCCACCATTGAGCCCCATGAACTCAATGCCGCAAAGCACGAAGCTGGCCGACATCGGGCTGATCGATGTCACGCGCGAGTCCGGCAGGACGGAGACGTAGAACTTCACCGCTTCTTCCATGTCGCCGTCGAACCAGAGGAAGGGAGCGATCTTCTGCATGGCGGGCATGTGCGCCTCCTAGTGGCGTTTGCGTTTTGACTTGGGCGGGGCGGCCTGCATGTTGCCAAGCAGCTCGTCGAGTGCGCTGTAGCGGCGCTCCCAGAGCTGGCGATAATTCTCGATCCAGGCATTGGCCTCCGCGAGCGGGGCCGCTTCAATCTTGCGGGGGCGGCGCTGGGCAGATTGGGCCGTGGAGATCAGCCCGGCCTTCTCAAGCACCTTCAGGTGTTTCGAAATCGCCGGCTGGCTCATGGCGAAAGGTTCGGCCAACTCCGCCACCGATGCCTCGCCCGACGCAAGGCGCGCGAGGATGGCGCGGCGGGTCGGGTCGGCGAGGGCGGCGAACGTGGCGTCGAGACGTTGGGAGGGCGTCATTGCGGCATATCCATAACCAGGCGGTTATTATAACCGGAGAGTTATGGACGTCAAGCAGTTGGTTGGCGTTTTTCAGGATGGGCGGCGGGGGCGCTGTTTCGGCGAGATCGAGTTGATGATGAGTTCGCCTTTCGCCTTCGGGTCGAGCTTCCAGCCAGCCTGAAGTACAGCGGCTGCGATCAGTCGGTCGACCGGCTCGGACTTCAGCATGTCGAGGCCGGACAGGCGTACCGAACGGATACGCGCTCCCTTGCCCGTGAGCAGCCGATCCGGATCATCCAGGGACGCCCCGAACATGAAGAACAGGGTCGCCCATTTCGGAAACAGTGCAATGGAAATGGGCAAGGCAGAAACCTTGTCGGTCTCGCCGAAGCCAACGGCCAGCGAATTGTAATTGTCGTACGCCAGACAAAATGCGCCTGGCAGGCGTTTTCGGAGATGCGTGATCGCCGCTCGCCCGAGTTTTTCCATCTCAGGCGAATACTTTTGCAGAAAGCCGTCCAGTTGCTGCTGGGCAGTGGCCATGGGGACAAGATAGTCTGTGTACGCTGTCAAACGCCAGCGCCACTGGAACCATTGTGTTGGGCGGGCATTTCCGTTCTGTCCTTTGGAGAATGTGGCATGACCGATGCGAGACAGACGGCGACTGATTTCAGGAATTCGGCCGGCAAGATTGCCGACCGTGTGGCGGACAGGGTGGGTGCAGATATGTCGGAATTGTCGGAAAAAGCGCGTCGTGCATTGGGCGATGCTGGCGAGTTCGCCGGCGAGGTTGCTGACGGCGCAGTTCGCGGCGGCAAGAAAGCTGCGAAGTACGTGGTGAAAGAAGTGCGCGAGCATCCGCTGCGCACCCTCGCCATCGGCGCGGCTGTCGGCGCGGTCGTTGCCGCGGTGATCATGCTGCGTAACCGCGACGAATAGGTCTATCAGGCTGCGATACGACCTGCTGAGGCCAACGCGACGGCTTCAGCGACTTTGATGCCGTCGACCGCAGCCGACAGGATTCCACCCGCATAGCCGGCGCCTTCGCCGGCCGGGTAGAGCCCTTTCACCGTGAGCGATTGAAGATCCGGGCCCCGTGTCATCCGCACGGGGCTCGATGTTCTTGTCTCTACGCCGGTCATCACCGCGTCATCCATCGAAAATCCGTCGATCTGTCGGCCGAACACGGCCAGCGCTTCGCGCATCGCCGTGGTGGCGTATTCCGGCAGGCACAGGTTCATGTCCGTCGGCGTCACGCCTGGCTTGTAGGATGGTATGACGGCCCCGAGTGCGGTCGAGGGGCGGTTGGCGAGGAAGTCGCCAACAAGCTGCGCAGGCGCAAACCAGGATGATCCGCCGGCCTTGTACGCCAGTTCCTCCCAATGCCGCTGGAAGGCGATGCCTGCGAGCGGATTGGCGCGGGCGTCTTCGGGGAAGTCTTCAGGCGTCACCCCGACCACCATGCCGGCGTTCGCGTTGCGCTCGTGACGAGAATACTGGCTCATCCCGTTGGTGACGAGGCGACCGGGCTCGGACGCTGTCGCGACCACCGTACCGCCCGGGCACATGCAGAACGAATAGACCGAGCGGCCATTGCTGGCGTGGTGCGCCAGCTTGTAGTCGGCGGCGCCGAGGATCGGGTGCCCCGCATTCGGCCCGAAGCGCGCACAATCGATGATCGACTGCGGATGCTCGATACGAACGCCGATGGAGAAGGGCTTTGCTTCAAAAAAGACGCCGCGGTCGTACAGCATCTGGAAAGTGTCGCGCGCTGAGTGGCCCAGCGCCATGACGACACGATCCGTCTCGATAGCCTCGCCGCTATCAAGCACGACGCCTGCGATATGTTTCTCGCCGCTACGTTCCTTGATCAGGATGTCGGTGACGCGCTGATCGAACCGAATTTCTCCACCGAGC
>CALRWU020000084.1:0-9600 GCA_943371945.1 Azorhizobium sp. AG788 | reverse complement strand
GAGCTGTCGTCCACTCAGATCGGGGCCTTTACCGGCACGCTGATCGGCCGCCTGAGCACCAGCGCGGTTGTGGCGCTCGACGCAACGCAGATAGGTTCGCTCAGCTCGACGCAACTGCAATCCCTCTCCACCACCCAGCTCGGCACGCTTGGCGCGGCGGACATGGGCGAGTTCAACGAAACGCAGCTCGCCGCCCTGTCGGGTACGCAGGTTCGCGCCCTGACCACGACGGCGACCAACGCCCTGGTGGAAACGCAGGTTGCCGCGCTCACCAATACTCAGATCCAGTCGCTGTCGGCGACAGCTCTGTCGGGCCTTGACGCGACACAAGTCGGCGCCATGACCACCACGCAGGTTCGCGCCATCACGACGGCGCAGATCGCTGCACTTTCGACCACGGACGTTCAAGAGTTCTCGACCGACCAGGTTGCGGCCCTCACGGTTACCCAGCTCGGCAGCTTCTCCTCGACCAAGTTCGCGGCCCTGACCGATGCGCAGGTCGCCGCCATGACGCTGACGCAGGTTCAGTCGATCTCGGCCTCGAACCTCTCGGCGATGTCGCTGACCCAGATCGCGGCGCTGAGCACCACACAGGTGTCCGGCCTCACGACGACACAGCTCGCGGGTCTGTCGGTCACGAACCTGTCGGGCCTGGACCAAACTCAGGTCGCCGAACTGACCACGACGCAGGTCAAGGCGCTGACGACGACGCAGATCGGCGGCCTTACCGCCACCGACGTCGCCGAGTTCACAAACACGCAGCTCACGGCGCTTAACACGAGCCAGGTTGTTGCGTTCACGCAGACCAACATTGCGTCGCTGACGGATACTCAGGTTGCCGCACTCACGGGCCCGCAGCTCGCCAAGCTGTCGAACACCGCAGTCAAGGCACTGGATACAACTCAGCTCAGCAGCCTCAACAGCACCCAGGTGCAATCGTTCACCACCTCGCAGATCGCCGCGCTCGATGAGACGGACCTCGACGAGTTCACGGTGACGCAGCTTGGCGCACTGAATGCGACGCAGGTGCGTGCGATCACGACGACCGTGATTGGCGCGATCTCGTCCGCAGCGGTCGCTGCGTTTGATGTGACCCAGCTCGCACAACTGCAGGTCACCCAGCTCGACCAGCTGTCAACAACCAACCTCTCGGCGCTGTCGTCGACCCAGCTGCAGGGCTTCACCAGCACGCAGGTCGCCTCGTTCGACGATGCCCAGCTGGAAGCCTATCTGCTCGGGCTCGGCTGAGGGCCGGAAAGCAGCAGGTGATTGCCGGTGGGGGGGGCCTTAACGGGCTCCGCCTGCCGGTTTACCTTTTGTTGAGCAACGAACTCCAATCCTGCCAGCTACGGGCGCGCCCCGCCGGCAGAGGCCGGCGCGGGGGCCATTGCGCCCGCTGACCGGGCACCGTGCCATGCCGCAAACGACCTTTCTTGCCGCCATCCAGAAAATCACGGCGGGGGGGATGACGCTGGAGGAGGTGCTGGGGGCGGCGGGGGGGCTGCCTGCGGATGAGGGGCGGCAGCTCTATCAGGTGTGGATCTCCTTCAACAAGGATCATCCCCTTCTTTTCATTGCACTTTTCAACTGCTCGACCCTGCAACAGCAGCTGGGGGATGAGCAGGGCGGGGAAGCGTCGCTTAAGGCGGCGCTGGCCCTGAAGCCGGATTTTGCACCCGCCTGCATCAATCTCGGGTCGTCGCTCGAGCGTCGCGGGCTCGCCAAGGAAGCGGTCGAGCAGTGGAGGAGCGGGCTGGACACGATGGCCAGCGTGACGGCCGACTCGATCAACTACAAGGTCACCCTGCTGAAGCAGATCAGCCGGCTCCTGTCGGACGGGCAGGCGCTGGCGGCAGCCGAAACTACGCTGACGCAATGTCTGGAGCTCGCGCCCGAAGCGCGCGATGTGGCCGAGCAATTCGTGGCCGCGCGCCTGTCGCAGTGCAAATGGCCGATGACGCCGGAGAACGGCAAGTTCACGCGGCGCGGCCTGGTCTCGCGCCTGCACCCGCTGTCCGTCTGCGCCTACACCGACGATCCGCTGTTCCAGCTGGCCGCGTCCGACAAATACGTACGCACCATGTCGCCGATCGAGGATCGCACCACGCGTTTCGATCGCCGCAGCGCGCCGATCGAGATCAACCGCAAGCTCCGCGTCGGATATGTCAGTTCCGACCTTCGCCATCACGCGGTCGGCTATCTGATGGTCAACTTCTTCGAAGAGCATGACCGCAAGGATTTCGAGGTGTTCGCCTACTACACCGGCATCAAGGCGGACGATCCGATCCAGGCGCGTATCAAGGCGAGCGTCGATCACTGGCGCGACATCCGTGGCATCACCGACGACGAAGCCGCAGCGAAGATTGCGGACGACGGCATCGACATCCTTGTCGACGTCAACGGCCACACGCGCGATGCGCGCCTTGGCGTGTTCGCGCGCAGGCCGGCGCCGATCCAGGTCAACTGGCTTGGCTATCCCGGCACGATGGGCTCGTCCTTTCATCACTACATCGTCGCCGACGACTGGACCATTCCGGACTATGCCGAGAACTGGTATTCGGAACGCGTCCTGCGCCTGCCGTGCTACCAGCCGAACGATCGCAAGCGCATCATCGACGAGACCGTGCCGACGCGCGCCGACTTCGGCCTGCCGGACAATGCGTTCGTCTTCTGCTGCTTCAATGCGAGCCACAAATTCACGCGCTTCAATTTCGATCGCTGGATGGATGTCCTCAAGCAGTCGGACAACAGCGTGCTCTGGCTGCTCGACTATACGCCCGAGACGAACCAGCGCCTGCAGGAGCAAGCCGAGGCGCGCGGCGTTGCGGGCGATCGTCTGATCTTCGCCCCAAAACTACCGAACCCGCGCCACCTCGCGCGCTATCCGCTTGCCGACCTGTTCCTCGACTGCGCGCCGTACGGCGCCCACACGACGGCGTCCGATGCGTTGTGGATGGGCGTGCCGGTTCTGACCTGGTCTGGCCGTTGCTTCGCCAGCCGCGTTTGCGGCAGCCTGCTGCGTTCAGCCGGCCTTCCCGAGATGGTGTGCGAGACGCCGGAAGCCTTCGTAGCGCGCGCCATCCATCTTGCCGGCGCCGGCAGGGGCGAACTCGAACTTACGCGCGCGCGCCTCCTGGCCAATCGCGAGACCTGCACCTTGTTCGATGTGGCCAAGCTGTCGCGTCACCTCGAAGGGCTCTACCGTCAGATGCGGGACGAATATGCCTCCGGTGCTTTGCCGCAGCCGCGTCTCGGCAATCTCGACTCCTATTTCGAGATTGGCGTCGCGCAGGACCATGAAGTGCGCGAGATGGGCGCGCTGACGGACTACGATGGTTTCTACCACGCGCAACTCGCGCGGCGTCACTACCATCAACCCATGGATGCAGACGGCAGGTTGTGGCGGGGCGAAGAGCAGATCGAGCAGCCGGCTGCCTCGAAGAAGCGCTCGAAGGCCGCCTAGAGCGCGATCACTTTCGTTGGGAGCGCCGACAACGGCTCAAGCGCGCTAGAGGCCTCTATGCGATCCGGCTCTAGGCGCGATCAGACAAACGACGCACCAGCCAGTTCGGCAAGAGCAGGCGGATCGCTTCGCGCGCGTTGTCGAAGCCGCCGGCGCGCTGGATCTTGAGCCATGCCGCCAGTCGCTGTTCGAATGGCATAAGACCGAGATACCAGCGCAGCACGCGCACCGGGCTTTCGCTGTTGAAGCCGAAGACTTCGTACATGCTGCGATCGGGCTCGCGATGCGAGAAGATCTCGATGTCGCTGGCAGCGAAGTGTGCTGCGGGATCGATTGGCGGCAGCTGCTCGGCGAGGCTGTAGGCGCGCTCGATGAAGGTGAGCCAGCTCGGCGGCGTGTGATAGTGGAGAACAGACTCGCGCGCTTGCTTGCCTTTCGCTTCGCGCAGGGCAGGGTCGGCGATCAGCCGGTCGAGATGCGCGACATATTCCTGCTCGGTTGCGCCATGCAGCGTCGGCTTGTCGATGCCGGGGTGGTTGATCGCGAAGATGCGGGCCTCGGGTTCGCCGTAGAAACGCGAGACCAGCGGAACTTCGAGGCCGGCCGCTTCCATCATCGATGTCGATGACACGAAGGGGAAGCTGTCGACGTAGATGTCGGCGGCTTCGAAATAGAGATGTGTGTCGGACGTTTCGGGCAGGGGCTGGATGCGGCCTTCGACGGCGGCGCAATCGGCCTGCCAGTCGGGCCGCTCGCCAGCGCCGACAACGAGCAGCTGCGCCTTGGGATATTTCTTCAGCAGGCCAACATGAGGCGCCGCGAAGGTCACACCGTTCACTGTACGGTATTTCATGCCGCGCGCGGCTGACATCAGCAGGATCGTATCGGGCGCCATGCCGAGCGCGCGCTTGGCGTCCTCGCGCGAGCGCGAACGGACGGCGGGCGACACCATGGTCGGCACCACGACGTTGCGCTCGGGAGCGACGGTGCGGCGCGCGATGGAAAGCTTCTGCGCCTCGTCGCGCATGTTCATGACCACATCCGCAATCGATGCGCCGAGCCAGAACAGGTGGTCGCCATGGTTGAGATACAGGATCGGCGGCAGCTTTGCAGGCTCCGCGAAGGCCATGACCGCGACCGGGTCCTGCCCATAGATGCTGAGCACGACCGCATCATGCTGGCGCGCGAGCTGGCGCAGCTCTTCGGCCCAGGCCGTCTGGAAGCCCGGCGTCCGGTTGATGCGATGAATCTTGCCGCCAGTCTTCGCGACCGCGTCGCGCGTCGCCTGAGGCAGCTCGCCGCGATGATGGATGGCGGCGATGGAATGCGTCCGCGTGCTGTCTTCGGCGATCCAGCGTGTCAGCATGTTGGTGAGGCCGCCGACCGGCAGGACCTCGGAGACGACATGCAGAACATGGCGGATCGGTTTGCCCTGCTGACGGCGATAGGTTGTCGGTTTGGCTGTGCGGCGGCCGATATCGAGCAGCATGCGTTCAAGGCGCGGGCTGACATAGAAGCCGGCATGCGGCGAGACTGCTATCATCGCGGCAATGGCCGCGTGAACCGACGCCTGTTCCAGCTTGCCCCGCTTGTAGAGGGCTTCGGCCCCGGCCACGGCCGCGTTGAAGTCTGCAAAGCGCGCCTGAGCCGCCGCAAGGGTTACTGCGTCCTCGGAGGGCGTTGGCGGCGTCGGGATGAGGCGAGCGGCGGCAGGCATCTTGTTCACCTGCTCAGGAGCCGACGGCGCGCAGGGCCGGGGACGCTGACGTGGGCGCTGCCGCCTGCGCAGCGGCAGGCTCGTGCTTCCAGTCGGCCGACTCATGCAGCACCCCATACTGGGTGGACGAGTAGACCGCATCGCGCACGTGGAAGTGGCCGACGATCTGGGCGACCAGAAGCTTGCCGGTTCCATGTTCGCGAACAGCAACATTGGCGAGGAAGAAGTCGGACGTGAGGCGAATGGGCGGGCTGGTGATGATGAGTTCGCCCTCGCCATCGAGATACGGGATCTCCGCACCGTCGGAGTGGGTGGAGAACGTCATGGTGTGCAGATCGTCCTCGCGGTCGATGCTGAGACGCACGTCGGGTTTCTCGATGCGGCGCGTGGTTGTGTAGCGTAGCCGGAAGGTGACTTTCTCGCCGTGATCGATGACGCCAGCGTCGACGCCGGCGCCGGAGACGATCGATGCCTCGGTGAAGGTGATCGGCGGCGCGCCTTCGTCGCGGTAGAACCAGTGCGTTTCCTTGAGGCGGCTGTCTTTCTCGTAGAGTTTCAGGCCTTCATTGGTCGGGCCGTCGAACACGACCTTGCCTTTCTGGAGGTAGATCACGCGCTGGCACATGGTCTTGATCGAGAACATGTTGTGCGAGACGAAGAGGATGGTCGAGCCCTTCTTCTCCAGCGAGCGCGCAAAGTTCATGCACTTGCGCTGGAAGGCGGCGTCGCCGACGGCGAGCACTTCGTCCAGCAGCAGGATATCGGGATCTAGATGTGCGGCCACCGAGAAGGCGAGACGGACATACATGCCCGACGAATAACGCTTCACCGGCGTGTCGATGAACTCGCCGATCTCGGCGAATTCCACGATCGCGTCGAACTTCTGTTCGACTTCGGCGCGCGTCATGCCGAGGATGGCGCCATAGAGGAAGGTGTTCTCGCGGCCGGTCAGTTCCTGGTGGAAGCCGGTGCCGACTTCGAGCAGGGCGCCGAGGCGACCATTGATGACAGCTTCGCCGGTTGTCGGGGTCACAATGCGCGACAGCACCTTGAGCAGCGTCGATTTACCGGCGCCGTTGAGGCCGATGATGCCGACGTTCTCGCCCTTCCTGATATCGAAATGTGCGTCGCTCAGCGCCCAGAAGTAATCCTTCTTCTTGCGGCGCAGGCCGAGCGTCAGCAGCGTTCCGATCTTGTCCTGCAGCATGTCGCGCAGCGAATTGTGCTTCGGTCCGCCGTTCCGCAGATAGCGTTTGCCGAGGCCTCGGACCGAGATGGCGATGTCGTCTGTGGTGTCAGGTTTTGGCATGTCAGATCACGTCCGCAAAGTTGCGTTCCTGGTTCTTGAAATAGACCAGGCCCATGAGGAGCATGACGACAATCACGGCGAGGCCGATGCCGAGGGCTCCGAAATCCGGATTGCCGCGATCGAACACCGCCCACCGGAAGCCTTCGATGACACCGACCATGGGGTTGAGGCTGTAGAGCGCTTTCCATTCGGCCGGAACCTGGCTGAGCGGATAGACGATCGGCGAAGCGTACATGCCGATCTGCAGCATGAAGGGCACGGTATGCTTCACATCGCGGAAGCGGACATTGATCGGTCCGAGCCACAGGCCGATCGACAGCGCGAACAGGCCGGCGATCAGGATGAGCGGGACAATCGCGAGCAGCTTCACGCTCGGCATGACGCCGTAGAAGGCCATCAGGATCAGCAGGATGCAGAAGGCGATCGCGAAGTCGAGCAGCGGGGCCGTGACCTTGGCGAGCGGGAGGATCAGGCGCGGGAAGTAGACCTTGCGCACGAGATCCGCATCGTCGACCAGGCCTGTGGCGGCGCGGCGGGTGGCTTCGGCGAAGTAGGTCCACGGCAGGACGGCGGCGAATGCGAAGATCGGGTAGGGGATGCCGTCCGACGGCATTTTTGCGAAATTGCCGAAGACGATGGTGAAGACCGTCACAGCGAAGATGGGCTGGATGATCGCCCACGCGGCGCCGAGGGCAGCCTGTTTGTAGAGGACCTGGATGTCCCGCATCATCAGCGTGTGCAGCAGTTCGCGATATTGCCAGACGCTCGCGAGGTCGAGGTCGAAGAGACCGCGGCTCGGGCGGATGATGACCTGGCGCTTCGCGCCGGTGGTGAGTGCGGTTTCGACGGCGGCGTTCATTGCTTCGGCTCCGTCGCGCGTTTCAGGGTCGAGACCACATGTTCGATCTCGTCCAGCGTCATCTGCGGATAGAGCGGTAGGACGATCGTGCGGTCCTGGGCTGCTTCCGAATGCGGCAGCGGCGCGTGGCGGCTGTCGGCGTAGCACGCCTCACGGTGCGCGCACATGATCCCACGGCGGGTGGCGATGCCGGCGTCGAGCATGGTCTGCATGACGGTGCGCTGGTCGCAATGGTCAGGCAGGCGCACCGCGTAGGACTGCCAGTTGGTGCGCGTCCAGGACGGTTCCTGTGGAATGCCGATCCACTGCATGGCGGAGAGGAGGCGGTGGTAGGTTGCGGCGATCTCTCGGCGGCGCGCGACGACGCCGGGCACGCGGCGCAGTTGTTCGCGGCCGACGGCGGCCTGGATGTCGGTCATGCGATAGTTGTAACCCACGATCGGATGCGATTCAAAGATTACGGTGTTGGAACCATGACGCACCGTGTCGGGCACTGACATGCCGTGCTGGCGCAGGAGTTTGAACTGTGCGTTCCAGTCGGCGTGCGGTGTCGTGATCATGCCGCCGTCGCCGGTCGAGATGATCTTGCGCGGATGGAAGGAGAACACTGCCGCGTCCCCTCGGCAGCGGCCGACTCTTTCCCATTCGCCTTCCCAGAGATATTCGGATCCCGCGGCGCAGGCAGCGTCTTCAACGACCTTCAGATTATGCTTGCGGGCGATGGCGACGATGGCGGTGAGGTCGGCCGGCATGCCGATCTGGTGCACCACCAGGATGGCCTTGGTTTTCGGCGTGATCGCAGCTTCGATCAGAGCCGGGTCCATGTTGAAAGTCGCCGGATCAATGTCGATGAAAATAGGCTCGGCGCCGCAATAGCGCACCGAGTTGGCTGTCGCGATGTACGAGTGGCTGACCGTGATGACTTCATCGCCCTGGCCGACGCCGGCGACGAGCAGGGCGAGGTGAAGGCCAGTCGTGCAGTTCGAGACAGCCGTCGCGTGCGCTGCGCCGACGAACTCGGCGAACTCTCTTTCGAACGCCGCAACCTCCGGGCCCTGCGTGACCCAGCCTGACAGGATGACGCGCGCCGCCGCATCGACTTCGCGCTGGTCCATCATCGGGCGCATCAGGGGGATCATACGGTTGGCCTCGGGCAGTTCGCGTTGTGTCGTGAAGATCAGGCTGGAAGAGTCCAGTTGCGGTGGTCGGCTTCGAGCAGCATAGCCGGATTGGCGTACTGCTTCTTGAACCACTGAACGTAGTTGTGGACGCCAGTCGCAAAATCGACTTGCGGGCGGAAACCGAGAAGGTCAGCCGCTTTTTCCGTGCGAGCGATCAGCGAGTGGATGTCGCCGGGCCGCTCGGCCACGTGCTCAAGTGTCAGATCGTTGCGGCCGCACTGGCGAAGGATTTCTTCGCCGACGTCTTTGACCGAGACCATGCGGCCCCAGCCGAGATTGATCGTCTGGCCGACAACCTTGTCGCTGAGCGCGGCGCGGTAAAGGCCTTCGGCCGTGTCGGTGACATAGGTGAAATCGCGGCCGTTCGAGCCGTCGCCAAACACGATCGGCGCCTTGCCGTTCAGGACACGGATCACGAAGCGCGGGATCACTTCCGCCAGCACGCCCTGGTCATGTTCGCGCGGACCAAAGGCGTTGAACGGGCGGACGACAGCTGTCTCCATGCCGTAGGTGCGCAGGTAGGCTTGGGCGTAAAGCTCGCCGACGAGTTTCGAGGCGCCGTAGACCGTCGTCGGCTGGCAGACGGTCGTGTCCTCGCTGAGCGCGCCGCCCGACGAATTGCCGTAAACTTCCGACGACGAGCAATAGATGAACCGGCTCACCTTGTGACGGCGGGCTGCTTCCAGCGTCATCAGCGTGCCGGTGGCGTTGGCGTGGTGGTTGCCGACCGGATCGCCGATCGATTTTCGCACGCATTCGACAGCGAGGTGCAGGACGACGTCGACCTTTTGCATGGCGTCGTTCAGGTCGTCATTGTCGAGGATCGTGCCTTCGATCAGGCGCATCTTGCCGGTCGCGGCAGCGGCCTCGAGGTTTGATTTCTTTCCCGAGGCAAAGTTGTCGAGCACGACCACGTCGTGGCCGTCTCCGATAATGCGGTCCACGAGATGGCTGCCGATGAAGCCGCCGCCGCCTGTCACAAGAAAACGCATGGGTCTGATCCTGCTGCGATGCGCCGGTGGGTTAGGCGGGTTGCATTGATTGGGTTTGAAGCGCTGCGACCGCAGCTAC
>CALRWU020000083.1:0-9660 GCA_943371945.1 Azorhizobium sp. AG788 | reverse complement strand
GCGGATCCGCAGTACAGCAGGACCAGCCAGTCGATGACACGACGCGGATCGCGCCGGCGGGCGATCCACGAGAAGGCTACATAGCTGATACCCACGTTGAGCAGCGAGATAAACGTGGTGATCGAGATGGCCTGGTAGGCCAGCGCGGTTGCTACGGTGCTGACAGTCCAGATGACGACCAAGGCGAGGCAGATGTAGCCGGCGGCGACCTGACGCGCGGCATCGGGGGCTGCGCCGAAGTTCGCCACGTCCGCATAGAAGCGCTGTCGCAGGTTGCCCTTCAACACCGCAGCGAGGATGGCACGCGCGCTGCCCAGCCGGATGCCGGGCGGCAGCGACGTCGGCGGCGTGTCAAACAGCGTGGTGGAGGATTGCTCGACGATGGGCTCTATCCCCGTGGGTCAGGGGCGGGAACATACACGTGTCCGTTAACAACTCGGTTGACGCGGTAAGTCTAGATTGCACGATCGCTAACAAAACGCGTGCATTGAGACACCTTGGTCAAGCAAGCGATGGGCTAGTGGAGGTAGCCGCGAGCGATCTCATCGGAAAGCTCCCTGCCACGACGCGCGATGGCGGCTTCAATGGCGGGGGTGCCGGCGGTGCACGTGGAGGTTTCGCGATTCTGTCCGCGATAGCCGCGATTGAATGCATCCGTCATGGCGGCGCGGCGATCACCCGATCCGGCCTCATAGGCCATCAGGTTGAGCATGTAGGAGCGCCAGGTCGAATCCTGGTCGCCATTGCAAAGCGTTCGCACGGCGTGGGCGCGACCGAGAACTTCGGCCAGGTCGGCAAGAAGGTTGATCGGGGCGGAGGCCGCAGGCGCCTCTTCGAGGGGCTGATCGGGCTCCTGTTCTTGCGCCAGCGCGGGCGCGGCGGCGAAGGCCAGGATGGCGGCGAGCAAGGCGGAGCGAAGCATCATGGCTTGCATGCTAGCGTCCCCGGCATGCGGATGCAAAAGGGCGCTGCAGGCTTGCCTTTTGCCCCGCAATCGGCGTGAACAGGGCGGCGCGCGGGCGTGGCGGAACTGGTAGACGCACCAGACTTAAAATCTGTTGGGCCGTAAGGCCCGTGCCGGTTCGATTCCGGCCGCCCGCACCACCCCTCATTTGAGCATCACGATATCGACGCAGTCGCCTGCCTGGGCGGCGGCGGATTTGAGGGGGCGGCGGATGAGGGCGTTGGCGGTGAGGAAGGGGGAGAGCATCGAGGAGTCCTGGTTCTCGGCGGCACGGACGTTCGCGCGCCCCTCGGCATCGAGGGTCAGGACGGCGCGCAGATATTCCTCGCGGCCGCCCGTGGCAGGAAGTGGTGTTTGGGTGTGGGCGCGTTGCAGGGCTGTGTCGCCAGGCGTTGCGGCGGTAAGCGCTGCGATCAGGGGACGCAGGAAAAGTTGCGCCGTGACCATCGCGGCGGCGGGGTTGCCGGGCAGGCCGAGGGCGAGCGTAGACTCGCGCGCGGAGAACCAGGTGGGCTTGCCGGGTTTCACGGCAACTCTCTCGAACACTGGCTTGAAGCCGTCCGCGGCGAAGGCGGAGCGGACGACATCGTAGTCGCCGACGGAGGCGCCGCCGATCGAAACGATGACATCGCAGGGTGTCGCGAGACGCTTGCGGACGTCGGCTTCGTTGTCCCGGCTGACGCCTAGATCGACAGCGATCGCGCCCCAGCGACGGATCAGCGCGATGAGGGCTGGCTGGATCGAGTTGACGACCTGACCCGCAGCGAGGTCGCTGCCGGCTTCTGCGAGTTCATCGCCGTTCGCGAGGATGCCGATGCGCGGCTGATGGCGGACACTGACGCGAGCGTTGTTGCCGGCCGCCGCCAGCGAGATGGCGCCTTCGGTCATGGCATGGCCGGCCGGAATGAGGACGGCGCCCTTCTTGAAATCCAGTCCGGCGGGACGGATGTTTTCAGGTCTTGATTGTTCGAAGGTGACGGTGACTGTGTCGCCTTCGCGCTTGGTGTCTTCCTGGATGAGGATGTGATCGGCGCCTTGGGGGACATGCGCGCCGGTGAAGATGCGGACGGCTTCAGCTGGAGACAGCTTGCCGTCGAAGGGCAGGCCGGCGCGGGACTCGCCTGTCACTTTCAGGCTGGCGCCCAGCTTCATGTCGGCATGGCGGACGGCGTAGCCATCCATGGCGGAGACGGCGGCAGGGGGCTGGGAGACCTGTGCGACAACGGGTTGGGCGAGAATGCGGCCGTGGGCATCGGCAAGCAGAACCGACTCCGGGGCGAGCAGGCGCGCGCTGGCGTGTTCGGCGATCAGGGCGAGCGCCTGTTCGACGGTGGCCATGCGGATCATCGGGTGTCCTTTTCGCTGTCGTTGTAGCAGAATAGCGGGGCGAACATTACCGGTGCTTTCAGGGATGACCATGGCCGACAAGCTGACCCATATCGACGCGGACGGACGGGCCCGGATGGTCGACGTTTCCGACAAGGCGAGCACGAAACGCGTAGCCAAGGCTGAAGGGCGTGTGCTGATGTCGGGTGTGGCGCTGGACCTCGCCCGGAGCAGGGGCGGCAAGGGCGATGTGCGGGCGACGGCTGAGATTGCGGGGGTGATGGCGGCGAAGCGGACGTCGGAGCTGATTCCGATGTGCCATCCGCTTGCGATCTCGAGCGTGAAGGTGCGCGTTGATGAACTGGCGGATGGGTCGGGGATTGGCGTGGTCGCGGAAGTTGTGACGACGGGTCCGACGGGTGTGGAGATGGAGGCGCTGACGGCCGTGTCGGTGGCGTGCCTCACGATCTACGACATGCTCAAGGCGGTCGATCGCGCGATGCAGATCGAGGGCGTGCGGCTGCTGGCGAAGAGCGGCGGCGCGAGCGGGGATTTTGTCGCGCAGGCGTGAAGGCGCGATCCCTGCGGCGGGAGCGCCGGGGTTCGGTGAAGGTGTGGCCTCAGTTAGCTGAGGCGTCTTTTACGCGCGTTCCCCGCGCGCGCGCACGACGCGCGGGATTGCCAGCGTGAAAACAGCCCCCTCCGTCTCGCCGCGCAGACGCGGCGATCCACCTCCCCCGCCTTTGGCGAGGGAGGACTCGGTGATGAACGCGTGACGTCCTCCACCGGCGGAGCCGGGGGAGGTGGCGCGATGCGGAGCATCGTGACGGAGGGGGCTAGCGCAGCATGAGTGATCTCGACGCTGCGCGTCGACTGCCGGGCTGGAGCCCGGGGTTCCGATGAGGTTCCTTTTGTGAGTGTCGTTCGGCGTCGGGAGCTGATCTTCGTGCGTCTCATCCGTGTGCCAATCACGGGTGGGGCGGTTGAAGATCGTCGCGAGCGTCGAGACGATGTTGGACACGAGCCAGGCGAACGCGCGCAGCATGGCCGCCAGCAAAGGCTGGCGGCTTGATGGGATCGCAACTCCGTATGTGCGTGTTTGCGTTCGTGTCATGCGGACGAATATACGGCCGCTGAGAAGGGCGTAGGACGGCGCGGCGCGGGTTTTTATTTTTGCAGTTCCGCCGTCCTACAGTTTTTCGCGGCAAGCGCCTGAAACTGCTGGAGAAGATTTTTGGCTATCCGCCGAATCTGCACACGCGGCCGGCGTTCAGGCTTTGGCGCGTTCCCGGGCGAGGCGTTCGGCGCGGTCGCGGGCGAGGTGGTCGCGGCGGGCTTCGTCGCGCTTGAGCACGCTGTCTCGCAGGAGCCAGGCAATGACAAAGGCGGACATCGCGCCGACGAGGGCGATGAACAGCTTGCCGCCGAAGAGGGGCGGCGTGTTCGCGGGGACCGACACAAACAGGTAGGCGTTGATCATGCCGATGATCGCGGCGCCGATATAGTAGCGGGGATTGTCAGCAGCGAAGGGCGACAGCAGAGCGACCCAGACGCCGGTGATGGCCGCAGCGGCACCGCAAGCGAGATAGGCGCCGAGCAATGTCTCCCAGATCACGGCAAGGGCGGGCCCCACGGAAGCCCCGCTGGTCGTCATCGCATTGCAGACCATCGCGGTGAGCGTGCTGCCCCAGATCAGCATGAGGGCAGCCAGCGGCGCCAGCGCGGCGAAGCTGATGGCGGCCGGCATGAGTGTCGCGCCGATATGCTGCATCACCGCCTTGCGATGGGCGGCGGAGCGATAGACCGGCAGGGCGGACGCGGTAGCCATGGCCGTGAGTATCGCGTTTGTTTGCTAATATGCGCTGGCGCAGATGGATGAAATTTGAGGGATCCGGACGCCAGCCTAGGCGAAACGGGCTTAGGCGATGAACTCCACCTGCATCTGGTCGACGGTGCGGATGGCGCCGGGCTGGAGTTGCGGTGCGGCGCCGACGACGCGGGTGTTGGGGGCGAGGCGGGCGATGGTGGCGAGCGTCTCTTCCAGTTCCACACGCGCGAGGGCTTCACCGGCGCAGCGGTGGGCGCCGGCGCCGAAGGCGAGATGCCAGCGCTGCTGGTCGGTGCGGTGGATGTTGAAGCTTTCCGGGTCGGCGTAGACGGCAGGGTCGCGCAACACTGACAGGATCGAGACGGCGATAACGGCGCCTGCGGGGATCAGATAGCCTTCGATCTCCATGTCCTTGGTGGTGACGCGCGGAATGCCCGAGACGACGGGCTGGTAGCGCAGGCCTTCCTCGGAAGCCTTCTTCTTGAGGCCATCCGGATCGGCGCAGAGCGACTTCCATTGTTCGGGATGCTGCAGCAGTTCGGACAGGGTCATGCACATCGAGTTGCGCGTGGTGTCGGAGCCCGCGAGGATGAGGCCCACGACCTGGGCGCGGATTTCGCCTTCGGTCATGTCGCCGGAGGCGGCTGTGGCGGCGACGTAGTCGGACAGGAAGTCACCACGCGGATTGGCGCGACGGTCGGCCAGCAGCTTGTCGACATAGGCGTTGAATTCGGTGAGCGACTTTTCGATGTCGGCGCGGCGCGAGACGTCAACGAAGCCGATGGCCTCGGCCGTATCGCTGACCCACTTCAGGAAGACGGGCAGGTCTTCGCGCGGGATGCCGAGAATGTCGGCGATGATGCGGGCGGGAATCTGGGCCGCGAAATCCTTGAGATAGTCGAACGGTCCTTTGCCGAGATGTTCGGCGATGATTTCGGCGGCGACGGCGGCGGCCTTCGGGCGCATCGCTTCCATCAGCTTGAAGGCGAAGGTGCGGGCGACGGGCTGGCGGCGGCGCTGGTGGACGTCGCCATTCGCGAACAGCATGACCTGCGCGATGAAGTCGTAGATCGGACCGTCGAAGATGCCCTGCATCATCTTCATCTCGGTTTCGAGCTGGCGAGTTTCGTCCGGCGACACGATCTGGTCGACCATGTGGGCGCGCAGGGCGAGCACCATCGAGCCCATGCCCATCGGCACCTTCACCAGCGGCGTTTCTTCGCGGAGCTTGCCGAAGAGGGCGTAGGAGGAGGTGAATGGGTCCGTCATGTCCCAGTCGAGAACCGGGAGATCATTGTAGGATTTCAGGGCGAGTGCGGTGTCGGCCATTTTTGGCTCCCGGGGAGGAATTCGGATCAGCTTGACAGTGTCAAGAGATAGCCGATTTCGTCCGCCCCGGGAAGGCCGAGGTTGATGAAAATCTGGAAGCGCCAGTGAAAGATGAACCCAGGGGCTGATCGGGATCAGCAATGCAGCCCCTGGGTCCCCGCCTTGCGCGTGTTCGCGCTTCGGCGGGATGGGAGTCGGTCAGGCGGTAGCGGCGGCGTTCGACAAGGCGAGGGCGATCGCCGCGATGGCGGCGTTGAGAAGGCGGTGCATGTCGTGGGTCTTCTCGTTACTCGGCGGCTTTGCTGGAGCCGCCCAGTTCGTCGTCGAAGATTTCGTCCACGCGCTTGCCGAACAGCCGCGCGATGCGGAAGGCGAGGGGCAGCGAGGGATCGTATTTGCCGGTCTCGAGCGCGTTGACCGATTGGCGCGAGACGCCAAGTGCATCCGCAAGGTCGCCCTGGCTCCAGCCCTTCTGGGCGCGCAGGACGCGAAGATCGTTCTTCACGTGCGCCTCCCTATCGATTTGCGTTGAGGGGCAAGCAGCGCGCTAACCCCATGCACATCGCCCAGATCGGGAAGGCGACCCACATCTCTGCGTGCGGAACGACGCTGAACATGTCGAGGAAGCCCCACACGGTGCAGATGGCGAGCGTGCCGCCAGTGGCGAAGGCGTAGACGCGGTAGAGGCGGTCGCGCTGGTATTCGTCGTCCTCCTCTCGCGGCAGCAGGAAGATGGCGCGGATGGCGAGCAGCAGCGGCAGGGCGGGGGCGATGGCGATCACCACGGCGAGGGCCCCGGTGGGCTGGGCCTGCTTGGCGTACCAGACGGCAAGCAGCAGCAAGACCACGTAGCCGAGCATCGCCGGCAGGAAGCGCAGCATGTAGCGGCGATAGGGCGCGCGCATCTGGCCTTCGATCCCGCGCTTCTGGCGGATGCGGTAGGGGATCATGGAGAGGCCGATCAGGCCGCCGGTGAAAACGAGGACGGCGGCTCCGCCCATGGCGATGCCGGGGAGTTCCTCCATCTGCGGGGCGATCCACCACATCGCGGCGACGAAGGCTGCGCTGATGGCGAGCATGCCGAGGAGCCAGAGAGCCCAGAAACCGACTCCCAGCTTTGCGCTCGGTTCAGGGGCTTCGTTGAGGGTGCTTGGGACGGCCGAGGGCATATCAACTCTCCTTGACGATTAGTCAAGGAAACACGACAGGCGGCGGGCTGTCAAGGAAACACGACAGAATATTTAGGGGAGGTAGTTTTCCTCAGTAAGCAGACATGTTCTTCGCGTTACTCCGGAACAAAAAGTAAACAAAATCTTGCGGCGAGAGTATTCGTTGATTACATATCGAAACAACCAGAGCTGGTGGGAAAAGGGATCCGGAATGGCTAAGGCTTCTAGTGGCAAAGGCAGCGCCCCGTCACGAATTCGGTTTGTGATGGTGGAGGCCGAACTGGGCGACGGCGATATTGGCCAAATTACGCAGGCGATTCAAAACGCGCTCCGCGTTCAACCACTAGGGCATAGCATTAAGCGAATTGCTTCTGCGCCTCCAGTAAATCCCGCTGGCCAAGTCTCATCCGATGAAGACGAGGAGACGGAAGATCAGAGCGATCTGTTCGAAGGAGTCGTCGAGCCGGCAGCTTCGAAGCCGAGGGCTGTTCGCAAGTTGCCGCCGACGCCGGATATTGTTGCGATCGACATGAACTCGGAGGTGTCTTTGGCCTCCTTTATCGCGGGCAAAGATACCAAGAGCCAGCATAAGAAGTATCTCGTGGCCGCTGCTTGGCTAAAAGAGCATCGAGACATTGACGCAGTATCAGCGGGGCACATCTACACGTGCTTTCGATCGGCTGGATGGGCGACAAATATTCCTGACTTTTGGCAGCCATTGCGTGACCTGAAGGCCAAAAAATACTTCGGCAAAAATGATCAGGGTGAATACGAGATCAATCACATTGGATTGGATTTCGTGAAGAAGTTGGGTGGCGGCGCTTAATGGAGTTGCGCGACTTCATTGACCAGGTGGACAACTTCGACAAGTTGCCGCCGCGCGAGAAGATCCGTGTATTTGCATGGTTCCTTCATGCTCATCGCAGCAAGGAAACCTTCGATGGACAGGAGATTCGTAGCTGCTTTTCGCAGCTCCACATCGCTGATCCAAACGTCGCCAAATACCTTTCGCGGATGGTGGAGTATGGGGATCTCATCGTTGCGCGCGGCATGTACAAGTTAGAGCGATCGATGCGAAACGCACTGGATGCCTCCTACGGCGCGCATCAGTCAGTCGTCCAAGTGAGCAAATTGCTCGCTGAGTTGCCAAGCAGGGTGCCGGATATCGCCGAGAAGGATTTCCTCTTGGAGGCGATCAAGTGTTACCGAGTCGAAGCCTATCGATCGTGCGTGGTGATGACATGGAACTTAGCCTATTCGCACGTGCTGCGATGGTTGCTGAAAGACTCCACGCGGCTGGTACACTTCAACGCTGCTATCGCGCGCCGCTACCCAAAAAGGGCTTCGCTGGTAATCAGTGACTATGACGACTTTTTGGATGAACTAAAGGAATCTGAGGTCATTGAGATTTGCAACACGGCCGGGGTGCTAAGCTCCAACGTTGTCCGTGTATTGAAGGAAAAATTGGGTAAGCGAAATATCGCGGCCCATCCTTCAACAATTGTGATTGTGCAATCGCAGGCTGACGACGTCGTGACTGACCTCGTGAACAATGTTGTCGTCGCCCTAGCATGACTAGAGTGATGTGCCGGTTTCGAAGTTTTTTGTGAGGTCGGCTACGCGCCTTCCACTTGTCGGAAGGCTGGACCTATTCGTGTTCGAAAAAACTGGGCCCGCCTCCATTTCGCGGGGACCATCCGCACGATCTGGAGGCGGGCAGCGCGGGTGTCTCCAGGAGGCCATCGCTGGCGGCTCAGGGAGAGACGTCGCGCGTCTCGGTGGGGCCATGCTTGACCAAGTATGGGTCCCCGGAAGTGAACCGGCCCGCTCTTTCGAACGGGCCGGGGAAGTATCTAGTTGGCTTCGACGAGGCCTTGTTCGCGGGCAGCCTCGCGCATCGCTTTTTGTAGTTTCTCGAAGGCGCGGACCTCGATCTGGCGGATGCGCTCGCGGCTGACATTGTATTCAGTCGAGAGGTCTTCCAGCGTGGTCGGCTCTTCTTTCAGGCGGCGCTCTGTGATGATGTGGCGCTCACGTTCGTTGAGCGATTCCATCGCGCGTTCGAGCAGGGTCATGCGGGTCGAGAACTCGTCGGTCTCGGCCATGCGTTCAGCTTGGCCGGGGGTGTCGTCAGCGATCCAGTCCTGCCATTCGGCTTCGCCTTCCATGCCGCCGATCGGGGCGTTGAGGGAGGCGTCGCCGCCCGAGGCCATGCGGCGGTTCATCGAGGTGACTTCTTCTTCCGTCACACCGAGGCGGCGGGAGATTTCGGCCAGATTTTCCGGGCGCAGGTCGCCTTCCTCAAGTGCGGAGATTTCGCCCTTGAGGCGACGCAGGTTGAAGAACAGCTTCTTCTGCGCGGCGGTCGTGCCGAGTTTCACCAGCGACCACGAGCGCAGGATGTATTCCTGGATCGCGGCGCGGATCCACCACATGGCGTAGTTCGCCAGGCGGAAGCCCTTGTCCGGGTCGAACTTCTTCACCGCCTGCATCAGGCCGACGTTACCTTCGGAGATGACCTCGCCGATCGGCAGGCCGTAGCCGCGATAGCCCATAGCGATCTTGGCCACGAGACGCAGGTGCGAGGTCACCATCCGCTCGGCGGCTTCAGGGTCCTGATTCTGCGCCCAGCGTTGGGCGAGCATGAACTCTTCGTTCTTCTCGAGCAGCGGGAATTTGCGGATTTCGGAGAGATAGCGCGACAGGCCCTGTTCGGGTCCGAGTGCGAGCGCGAAACTTGCCATGGTCTTCTCCTTCTTTTCTCCGCCCGCCTCCTTGATACGGGGAGGGGAGTCGCGCGGTTTTTTTATCGGTACGTTTCTCAGTGCCCCCGGTTTGGTGGTCTGGCGCGGGGGCCAGTTGAAACGTGTCTACGAAGGTTTTCTGGCAGGATTATGGTCCCGCCCCCCTAGCCGTCGAAGACTAGCCGTCCACACCGTTAAATGGGGGACAGGATCGCGGCGTTAAAGGGGCGGCACCCATGATCGTTTCTACGCGGTCGCCACAGCAGGGCTAAACGACCGGGCTGGCAGGGCGAATGGGGG
>CALRWU020000082.1:0-9712 GCA_943371945.1 Azorhizobium sp. AG788 | reverse complement strand
TGCGCCACCCCTGTCAGGGCTAACGTGCTGGCAGCAAGCGCAAGTAGGCTGGCAAAGCGCGTCACGTCCGTCCCTCCCCTGTCCCCGACGTGCTTCCCATGTGGGGCCGACGGTGTTTCTTATGTATGAATCGCCTGCCGCACCTAACGCTCCGTTAAGGGGCGCCTTCGCAGCTTGTGCCTCAAGATTGCAGGAGATTGGGGAATACCGCGGAGGTCAACAAAAAAAGGGCGGGCCGAAGCCCGCCCCTCCAGTCATCGGTTCTGGCAACGCCTCCCGCGCTAGAACCGGTAACCACTTCCGACGGTAAAGATCAGCGGATCGACATCGACCTGGGCCGCAATCTGCGTCGCCCCTGCCGAGATGGCGACATCGCTGCTGATCCATACCTTACGAACATCGACGTTGAGCGACCAATGGTCGTCGAGCTTGTAGTCAAAGCCGGCCTGGAGCGCCCCGCCGAAGCTGTCGTCATAATGGATGGCCGTCACCGGCCCGCCCGCGGGCAACTGCTTGTCGTAGAACGTCGTGTAGTTGACGCCGGCGCCCAGATAGGGCTGGAACGCGCCCATGTCCGTCCAGTGATACTTGACGGTCAGCGTCGGCGGAAAATGCGAGACCTTGCCGAGATCGACCGTACCGAGCGCGGTGTTCTCCGCTTTCACTTCATGCTCGGCGATGCAGCACAGAAGCTCGGCCGAAATGTTGTTGCTGAAGAAATACTCGATCTGAAGCGTCGGCACGTACTCGTCCGAAATATTGGCCTCGCCGCCAATCACGGAGATGCTCGATGACTCATCGGGCTGGATCAACGACACGCCGACCTTCACCTGGACATTGTGCCAGATGTCCTGAGCCGAAGCCGTTCCCGCCATGGCGAGAGCGCCGGCGGAGATGATCAGTGAACGAACGATACGCATGGGGAGATTCCTGCTCTTGTTGTGCAGGAACCTTTGCGCTTGCAGGGGTATGCCGGCTTGATCTGCCTCAAGAAACGGTGCGTCGGCACGCCGCGTTTAGGAGACTAATAATTCAGGATCGGCCGCAGCCAGCGCTCCGCCGTAGCAAGATCCCACCCCTTGCGTTTCGCGTAATCCTCGACCTGGTCCTTCTCGATCCGGCCGACGGCGAAATAGACCGCCTCAGGATGCGAGAAGTAGAGTCCGGAAACGCTGGCTGGCGGGTTCATTGCAAAGCTCGACGTCAGCTCGATGCCCGCCTTCTGCGTTGCATCCAGCAGCTCAAACAACGTTTTCTTCTCGGTGTGGTCCGGCTGCGAAGGATAACCCGGCGCCGGGCGAATGCCCTGATACTTCTCCGCGATCAGGTCTTCGCTGGTCAGGCCCTCGTCGGGCGCATAGCCCCACAGTTCGCGCCGCACGCGCTCGTGCAGGTATTCAGCGAACGCCTCGGCGAAGCGATCCGCCAGCGCTTTCACGATGATCGACGAATAGTCGTCGCCCTTGTCGATGAATTCCTTGGCCTTCGCCATTTCTCCATGCCCGGCGGTCACAGCAAAGCCGCCGACATAATCCGCGCCCCCACCTTTTGCAGAAATTGGAGCCGAATAATCCGCGAGCGCGAGCTGACCCTTCTCGTTGGTCTTCTCCATCTGCTGGCGCAGCGTGAAGAACCGTGCACGCTCAGTTGCGCGCGTCTCGTCCGTCCACACGACCACATCATCGCCATCGGCATTCGCCGGCCAGAAGCCGACAACGCCCTTCGCCTTGATCCACTGCTCGCCGATCATTTGCTGCAACAGGCCCTGCGTGTCCTTCCACAGCGAGCGCGCAGCCTCGCCCACAACATCATCCTCCAGGATCATCGGATAGCGCCCGACGAGGTCCCAGCTCGCGAAGTACGGCGTCCAGTCGATGTAACGCGCCAGCGTGGCCAGATCGACTTCAACCTCGCGCACGCCAATGAAGCTCGGCTTAGGCGCCTTGTAGTTCGACCAGTCGATTTTCGGCGCCATCGCCCGCGCCGCCTCCAGCGACACCCGCGCCTTCGCCTGCCCGCCCGAACGCGAGTCGCGGATCTTGGCGTACTTGTCCTTCGTCTCGCTCCAGAACCTGTCGCGCGTCTCGTCGCTGATCAGCTGGCTCACCACGCCCACGGCGCGGCTGGCGTCCAGCACGTGCACCACGGGGGCGTGCTTGAACATGGGTTCGATCTTGATGGCGGTGTGCGCCGGGCTGGTTGTTGCGCCGCCGATCAGGAGGGGCTTGTGGATGCCGAGGCGCTGCATTTCGCTGGCGAAGTAGACCATTTCATCCAGCGATGGCGTGATCAGGCCTGACAGCCCGATCATGTCCGCGTTCTCGCGCTGCGCCGCCTCGAGGATTTTCTCCGCCGGCACCATCACGCCAAGGTCGATCACCTTGTAGCCGTTGCACTGCAGGACCACGCCCACAATGTTCTTGCCGATGTCGTGCACATCGCCCTTCACCGTCGCCATGATGACAACGCCGTTGGACTTGTCGGCCATGCCGGTGCGGAGCTTCTCCTCCTCCATGTACGGCATCAGGTGCGCCACCGCCGCCTTCATCACGCGCGCCGACTTCACCACCTGCGGCAGGAACATCTTGCCGGCGCCGAACAGGTCCCCGACGATGTTCATGCCATCCATCAGCGGACCTTCGATGACGTGCAGCGGCCGCTCGACTTCGAGCCGCGCCGCTTCCGTGTCCTCCACGATGAACTCGGTGATGCCGTTGACCAGCGCATGCGCCAGACGATCCTTCACCGGCTTCTCGCGCCAGCGCAGATCCTTCTTCTGCACTTCGCCCTTCTGCCCGCGGAACTTCTCCGCGATCTCGAGCAGACGGTCGGTGCCATCGGGACGGCGATTGAGGATTACGTCCTCCACACGCTCGCGCAGTTCCGGATCGATGTTGTCGTAGATATCGAGCTGCCCCGCATTCACGATCGCCATGTCAAAGCCGAGCTTGATGGCGTGATACAGGAACACCGAGTGCATCGCACGCCGCACCGGCTCATTGCCCCGGAACGAGAACGACACGTTCGACAACCCGCCCGAAGTGCGCGCGTAAGGCAGGTTCTGCTTGATCATCCGTACGCCCTCGAAGAAATCGACGGCGTAATTGTTATGCTCCTCGATCCCAGTCGCGACGGCGAAGATGTTGGGATCGAAGATGATGTCTTCCGGCGGGAAGCCAATGCCAACCAGCAGGTCGTAGGCGCGCTTCGAAATCTCGTACTTGCGCGCAGCCGTATCCGCCTGCCCCTGCTCGTCGAACGCCATCACCACTACAGCGGCGCCATAGCTCAACGCCTTGCGCGCCTGGTCGAGGAACTGCTTCTCGCCTTCCTTCATCGAGATGGAGTTGACGATCGCCTTGCCCTGGACGTTCTTCAGCCCCTCCTCGATCACGTCCCACTTCGACGAATCCACCATGATCGGAACCTTGGCGATGTCGGGCTCGGCCGCGATCAGGCGCAGGAAGGTGCGCATCGCCGCCTTCGAATCCAGCAGGCCCTCGTCCATGTTCACGTCGATGATCTGCGCGCCGTTCTGCACCTGCTGGCGCGCCACATCGACGGCCTCGGCATACTTGCCCTCGACGATCAGCTTCTTGAACGCCGCCGATCCGGTGACGTTCGTGCGCTCGCCGATATTGATGAAGTTGGCCGTGGCCGGAACACTGGATTGGGTCATGGGATGCTGTTCGCGATACGCTAGTGGGTGGCCGGCACGGCGGCCGTGACTTCGATCTCGACCAGTATGCCCGGCCGCACAAGTCCCGCGACCTGCACCGTCGAGCGCACAGGCCGATTAGGCTGTGCATCGCTGCCATAATGGCGGCCATAGGCGCGCATCATGCCGTCGAAATCCATGTTCCCGCCCGGTGTCGGCGCGGCGAGATAGACCGTCATCGCTACGACATCTGCCTCGCCTGCGCCCGCTTCCTTCAGCGACGCCGCGATCTTGCCGAACACATTCTCGGCCTGCGCTTCGGTGTCGCCGCCAAATTCGCCCGATGGCAGCGCGTCAGGAATGATCCCGGGCAAGCGAATGGTGGCGTAGCCCGGCGGAATGACGATGTGCTTGGCGTAGAACGCCGCCGGCGACGCATACTGCCGCTGGATCGCGCCCGGCGCGTCATGAACCGCCGTCACGTCCGCGATCACGCAGCCGCTCAGCGTGAGACCCGCAACCGCCATTCCAATGATCCGTTTCATTCCGCCGCCTTCGTGCGCTGCATTCCCGGCAAACCGTCGATGCTCTTCGCATTCTTCGTCAGCCGGCTCTCGTGCCAGGCATCGAGCTCCATGTGATCGATATAGCGGCGCAGCTGGTCGCGCTCGCCCTTGAACTCATAGAACGGCACGGCCCAGCCGCAGCTGTCCTGCACCTTCTCGATGTCGGCGAAGATGATGTCGCGCGCGCGTTCATGCCCCGGCGGGAATTTCGCGATCTCGTTTGCGAATCCCGGATCGTTGAACTGCATCACCTGCCCGCGCCCATACAACCGCATGATGTTCGGCGCGCCGTCATAGGCGCAGAACATGAAGGTGATCCGCCCGTTCTCGTTCACATGCGCCAGTGTTTCCGCGCCTGACCCGCCAAGGTCTGCATAGGCCACCCGGTTCGGCCCGATGATGCGAAAGCTGTCATAGCCCTTCGGCGACAAGTTCACCCGCCCCGCATCCGACAGCGGCGCGGTTGCGACAAAGAACATCTTCTGCGCCTGGATGAAGGCGACATGCTTGTCGTTCAGCGCATCATAGAACTTGGCCATCGCAGTCCCCTATGCCAGCTCGAACGGCTCCAGCCCGGCGAGCCTCAGCGCATGCGGACGCACGGGCGGCTGGCGCGGGACGATGCCCTTCACCGATTCCGCCACATGCCGGATATGGTCCGGCGTCGTGCCACAGCAGCCGCCAAGAATGTTGACGAGGCCTTCCTTCGCCCAGCCTTCGACCGCGTGAGCCGTCTGGTGCGGCTGCTCGTCATACTGGCCCATTTCATTAGGCAGGCCGGCATTGGGATAGGCCGCAACCAGCGTATCAGCCACGCGCGCCATCTCGGCGATGAACGGCCGCATCAGGTCGGCGCCCAGCGCGCAGTTGAAGCCGACAGCAAAGGGCTTCGCGTACTTTACCGAATTCCAGAACGCCTCGGTCGTCTGGCCCGACAGCGTGCGCCCCGAGCGATCCGTGATCGTGCCCGAAATCCAGATCGGCAGTTGCTCGAGACCCTCGGCCTCAAGATCCATGATCGCCTTGATCGCCGCCTTGGCATTCAGCGTGTCCGTGATCGTCTCGACCAGATAGAGGTCCACCCCACCCTCGTTCAGCGCGCGGATCTGGTCGCGATAGGCGTGATAGACTTCGTCGAAATCCACCAGCCGCGCGCCGGGATCATTCACGTCGGATGACATCGACAGCATCTTGTTCAACGGCCCGATCGAGCCAGCAAGGAAGCGTGGCTTCTCCGGCTCGCGCGCATTGAAGTCGTCGGCAACCTGCCGGCCGATGCGGGCGCCTTCAAAGTTGATGTCCCACACGTCCTTGGCGCCGAGCTTGTAGTCGTCCTGCGCAATCGTCGTCGCCGAGAATGTGTTCGTCTCAGAGATGTCGGCCCCCGCCTCGAAATACATCGTGTGCAGCTGCGCCACGAGATCAGGCCGCGTCAGGCACAGGATGTCGTTATTGCCCTTCATTTGGCCGGGGTGCGTAGCGAAACGCTCGCCGCGATAGTCGGCTTCCTGCAACCCCATCTTCTGGAACATCACGCCCCATGATCCGTCGAGGATCAGGATGCGCTCTTTCGCGATCCGCTTCAGCTTCGCGATACGTTCACTACGGGCGCTCATTGTTGCCCTCCCTGACGAGGCGGTGGAACCGAGACAGCGCCACTGGCGTGAAGCGGGAAGAACGGATTGTGCGCCACTTCCCAGAGATGGCCATCGGGATCTGCAAAGTGCCCGACATAGCCGCCCCACGATGTCTTGTGCGGCGGCTTCAGGCTGCAGCCACCCGCTGCAAGCACGCGCGCGAAAGCTGCATCGACGGCTGCCGGATCATGGACATTCCACGCCAGCGTCTGCCGGCGAAAGCCCTGGCCGTCGGCGGCAACGCCCGCATCCTCGGCCAGCATGTCCGTCGGGAACAGCGCCAGCACGACGCCGTCCATGTCGTAGAAATGGATCGTCGCCTGCGAGGCGCGCGACCGCTTCAGCCCCATTGCCTCATAGAAAGCGGCGGCCCGCGCGAGGTCTTCGACGCCGAGCGTGACGATGGCTATGCGGATCGCTGGATCGCTCATGACGCGCGCGCCTGTTTCGCTTCGGGTTGGGGCTTGATGCCCAGCAGACGGCATGTCGACAACGACAGGCCCGCCCGGTTCATCGTGTAGAAATGGAAATGGTCGACGCCCTGCTCGGCCAGGCGCTGGCACAGTTCGGCCGCCACATGCGCCGTCACCAGATCGCGCGTCTCGGCATCGTTCTCGAGCCCTTCATACAGCGAGGCAATCCGCGCCGGAATGGCCGTCCCGCACAAGGCCGCCATCCGCTTCAGCCCGTTGAAGTTCGACTGCAGCATGATGCCCGGCACAATCGGCTGGTGAATACCCGCAGCCCGCGCCTGGTCGAGGAACTTGAAGTAAACGTCGGGATAGAAAAAGAACTGCGTGATCGCCCGCGTCGCGCCCGCATCGAACTTGCGCTTCAGGTTCTCGATCTCGGCCTTCAGCGACGGCGCATCGGGATGCACTTCCGGATAGCACCCCACCGAAATGTCGAAGTCGGCAATCTTGCGCGCTCCGGCGATGAGGTCATTCGCATAGGCATAGCCGCCCGGATGCGGCTCATAACGCGTGCCGATGCCCGCCGTCGGATCGCCGCGCAGCGCGACGACGCGCTTGACGCCGGCCTCCCAGTAATCGCGCAGCACCTGGTCGATATCGTCCTTGGTCGCCGCCACGCAGGTGATGTGGCCCGCGGGATTGAGCGAGGTCTCTTCCGCCATCTTCTTGACGATGCCGTGCGTGCGCTCGCGCGTGGAGCCGCCCGCGCCATACGTCACCGACACATAGGTGGGGCTCAGCGGCTCGAGCCGCTTCACGGAATCCCACAGCTTCGCTTCCATCTCCGGCGTCTTCGGCGGAAAGAATTCGAACGAGACCGATGGCGTCCTGCTCATGCTGCAGTCCTCTTGTCCGTACCTTCGCGCGAGGCCTTCTGGCTATCCGCCGACCAGACCATCACGGATATGCCCTTCTCGCCGCCGGGCGCAGCGAATGTCTTTGCCGACCGCACAGCGAGCCCGGCCTTGTCGGCCCAGCGCGCCATGTCCTGCTCGCTGACGCCAAGATGGCGATGCGCATGCTCGGTGCGAAGGTGCTCCTGCGTGTGCGGCGCGAATTCCACGACGACCAGCCGCCCGCCCGGCTTCAGCACGCGCGCCGCTTCGTTCAGCGCCCGGCCCGGATCATCCAGGAAGTGCAGCACCTGATGGATGATCACCAGGTTTGCCGAATTGTCAGGATAGGGCGATGCCGTAGCGTCCCCATGCCGGACGGAAGCGTTGCTGATCCCGGCTTCCGCCAGCTTGGAGCGCGCAACCGTCAGCATCTGGTGCGACAGGTCGATCCCCTCGACGCGCCGGGCCTTGTCGGCAAACAGCGACAACATCCTCGCGGTCCCGGTCCCGAAGTCCACCACCACCTCAAACGGCCCCGCCCCCGCCGCGTGCAACACCGCCTTCTCAATCTCGTCGTCGGAATAGTGCAGCGCCCGCAGGCGATCCCAGTCATCGGCAACGCGAGAGAAATAAGCTCCGGCGGCAGCAGCCCGTTCGCCCTTCACGTCGCGCAGCCGTTCGAGGTCGCGGTGCAGGTCCGGGTCTGTCGGATCGAGGACGGCAGTCAGAGAATCAACCAGCGCCCGCGCCTGACCTTCGGTGGGAAGGCGATAGAAAACCCACGCGCCTTCCGGCAGCCGTTCGACCAGGCCCGCCCCGGTCAGGAATTTGAGGTGTCGGGACAGTCTCGGCTGGCTCTGGTTCAACACCTGTGCAAGCTCCCCGACCGACAGCTCGCCATGTGTGAGCAGGCTCAGGATACGGGCCCGCGTGATCTCGCCGGCGGCCCGCAGCTGTGTGACAAGGTGGTTGAGGGTTACCGAAGCCATATAACGATATAAACATATCCTTATATGAACTCAAGCTCTCGCCGTCGTCTCACCTTGGCCCAACTTATGCTGCCTCACGCGAAAGGCCCAAAAATAGTTAAGTCAACGGGTGTTGACCTGACCCCTGGGGAAACACATATGGCCGAAACGCTGGGAGCGCTCCGAATGAAAACCAAATTCGCCGTCTTGCCAGCAGCCGCGTCGCTGTTCGCCGTGATGAGCCTGTCGGGCTGCATGACCGCCGGCCCGAACCCGCAAGATCCCTACGAAGACTTCAACCGCCAGATGTTCGCCTTCAACGAGGGCCTGGACAAGGCAGTGATCGAGCCGGTCGCCTATGGCTATCGCGCTGTGACGAACGAGCCCGTGCGCGAAGGCGTCGGCAACTTCACCCACAATCTCGGCGAACCGCTGACCTTCGTGAACCACGTTCTGCAGGGCAAGCTGCCGGATGCTGGCGCGACCTTCGGCCGTTTCGTCCTCAACACGACCATCGGCATCGCAGGCGTCTTTGATCCTGCCTCGAGCCTCGGCCTCGCCAAGACGGATGAAGACTTTGGCCAGACGCTCGGCGTCTGGGGCGTTCAGTCAGGCCCCTTCCTGGTCCTGCCGGTTCTCGGCCCGACGACACCGCGCGACATCATTGGCCGGGGCGGCGATGCCGCCCTCAACCCGCTGAATTATCCTGAGTTCGAGAATGACGATTCGATCCGCGTCAGCATTGCCGCGCTCGGCGGCATCAACGCCCGCGAAGGCGCAATCGAGGCCGTCGACGAACTGCGCAACCAGATTGATCCGTATACGACTCTCAGGCGTTTGTATGGCCGGACAAGGGCTGCCGACATCGGAATTCCGTACATCGAGCCCAATGACGCCCAAGAAGTGCCGGAAGACGAGCTAGACTTCTGATCGGAACGTGGAGACTGCCATGAAACTCAAGAGCATGCTTTCAGCTGCCATTCTTGTCGCCGCACTCGCTCCCGCTGCGTTCGCTGACAAGAAGTCCGAAGCGTATGTGCAGGTCAACGCCAACTCGGTGTTGTCCGTGCTGAACGACCGCTCGCTGACCAGCGAGGCGCGCGAGAAGAAATTCGGCGAGTTCATGAACAAGTTCGCCAACATGCCGTCAATCGCCCGGCGCGTGATCGGCCCCAACGCATCTTCACTGTCCGACACGGACTTCAGCCGTTACTACAAGGCGTTCGAAACCTACGCGCTTGAAGTGTATCAGGTGCACTTCGATGACTTCCGTGGCGAACAGCTGCGCGTGACGGGATCGAAAGATAACGGCCCGCAACGCTCCGTCGTTGAATCGGTGATCAAGAGCTCGGGAACGGGCAAGGACACCAAAGTCTATTGGGACGTCCTCCTCAGCAAGGATGGCACGTCTTACCGCGTGCGCGATGTGGGTATTGAACTCGGCGGCTCGACCCTGTGGCTGGCCCAGGAACAGGCAGCCCAGTTCATCAACTATCTCGACCGCAATAACGGCAATATCGACAAGCTGATCGGCCGCATCAACGTCCTGCTGGCTGACATGGAAGCCCGCAAGA
>CALRWU020000081.1:0-9797 GCA_943371945.1 Azorhizobium sp. AG788 | reverse complement strand
TGCGGGCGTTCGGCGTCGAGGTTGGCGTCGAGGTGCGCGCCGACGGTGGACCGATCGTGTCCGTCAGAGGTGGGCAGTCGCTGCACGCAATCAAGGGCGCCAAGGTTGCGGGTGATCCGTCGTCGGCTGCGTTCGCCATCGCCATGGCGCTGATCGCAGGCGAGGGCGAGGCGAGCGTGACGGGCATGCTGGATAACCGGACGCGCACGGGCTTCATCGACGCCGCGAAGGAGATGGGCGCGAGCCTGCGTGTCGAGGCCGATGGGCAGGCGACAGGCGAGGATACGGTGCGCGTGATTGCAGCGGCGTCGCGCCTCAAAGGCATCACGCTGGATCCGGCGCTGGTGCCGTCGATGATTGATGAACTGCCGATCTTTGCCGTTCTGGCGGCGTTCGCTGACGGCAAGACGACTGTTACCGGCGCGGCGGAGCTGCGCGTCAAGGAGAGCGACCGCATCAAGGCTATCTGCGCGATGCTGGCGGTCAATGGTGTTGCGGTCGAGGAGCTTCCCGATGGCTTCATCGTCACCGGTTGCGGCGCGCGCGGCGTGCCGGGCGGCGGACTGGTCGAGGCGCGACACGATCATCGCATCGCGATGTCGGCGCTGGTCATGGGGTCAGCGGCGAAGGAGTCGGTGTCTGTTGATGATATCGCGATGATCGCCACGAGCTATCCGGAGTTCTTCGACCACATGGCGACGCTGGGCGCCGACGTCACGCAGGACAGCCAATGATCATCGCGCTCGATGGCACCACGTCGTCCGGCAAGGGCACGCTCGCCAAGCGTCTGGCGGCGCATTACGGGCTGCCGCATCTGGATACGGGGTTGTTGTACCGCGCGGTCGCGAAGGCGGCGCTCAACAAGGGCATCGATTTTTCGGATGAGCGGGAATGCGCGCTGCTGGCTGCGCATATCGACCTTGCGGAATTCGACGAGCGCGAGCTGCGAAGCGCCAGTGTCGGGGCTGCGGCGTCGGTCGTGGCGTCGCTGGGCGCCGTTCGCCGGGCTCTGTTCGAACTGCAACGGAAGTTTGCGCATCAGGCGGGCGGCGCGGTTCTCGACGGACGCGATATCGGGACGGTGATCGCTCCGGATGCGGACGTGAAGCTGTGGGTGGATGCGACTGTCGAGGAGCGGGCGCGGCGGCGCTTCAGGGAACTGTCCGCGATGGGCGAGGCCGTGACCGAGCACGGCGTTCTGATGCAGCTTGAGGAGCGCGACAAGCGTGACTCCGAGCGCAAGGATGCGCCGATGAAGCCAGCCGACGATGCGGTGTGGATCGATACGACGCTGATGAATCCGGACGCGTGTCTGGCGAAGGCGGTTGAAGTGGTCGAGGCACGGAAGGCTGCGCCGAAAGAGAAGAAGGCGCCGGTGAAGAAGCCGAAGGGTTAGGCCCCCACCACCGCCCGCTGCACGTCGCCCGGTAGCTGGCCGGCCATGCCTTCGAGCGTTGTGTTGGTGAGGTTCAGGACCGTCAGCTTGCGCGTGGGATCGACGAACCAGGAGTGGCCCCAGACGCCGCCCCATTGCCAGGAGCCGGGCGACAGCGCCGAGCCTGAGGCTGCGGGGTCGAGAAGGATCGAGCCACCGAAGCCGAAAGCGGTGTTGCCGGTGGGGTCGAACAGGATACGCAGCGGGCCGATCTGGTTCGACATCATCTGCTTCGTGGTTTCTTCTGACAGGATCGGGTCGCCGCCGGAGCGGATCGTGTCCAGCAGGCGCACGATATCGAGCGCCTTGCCGTTCATGCAGCCGCCGCCGCCCTGGAAAGCGTTGCGGTTGAAGGCGCGCGAAGTTCCGAGATTGATCGGGGCGCAGCCCGGTACGAAGGGCTGCTTGAAGTTGTCGCCGATGGCGACGGGCTCGGGCGCGGCGTTGGAATAGGGCTGCACGAGGCGGTTGGGGTCGGTCACGTGGAAGGACGTGTCGGACATATCCATCGGCCCGAGGACGTATTTCTGGACGGCGCCTTCGACGTCCGTGCCTTCGGCCTTCGCCATCACGGCCCCGAGCACGTCGATGGCGACGGAGTAGAGCCAGGCGGCGCCGGGCGGGAAGGTGAGGCCTGCCCGCACCATGCGGTTGAGGTTGTCCTCCATGGTGAAGTCGCCATCGATGCCGGCGGAGACGGGGATGGTGTTGTAGGGGCCTTCGGGCGGCTGGAGGAAATCGTAGGACAGGCCGGCCGTGTGCGTCAGCAGGTGGCGGATGGTGATGACTGGCGTAGAGCCGTCGGGCGCCTTCGGTTTGAAATCGGGCAGGAAGTCGGTGACCGGCGTGTCGAGGCCGAATTTTCCGGCTTCGATCATCGCCATCGCTGCGGCGGTGACGATGGGCTTCGAAATCGAGGCGAGGCGGAAGATCGCGTCTTCCTTCATCGGCACGCCGGCCTCGCGGTCGGCCAGGCCATAGGCCTTGAGGTGAGCGAACTGTCCGTCCTTCATCACCGCAATGACGGCGCCGACGATGCGCTTGTCATTGAGGGCGGACTGAACGGCGGCGTCGACGCGTGCGGAGATGTTTGTCATGGGCGGGACGATGGCGTGTTGGATGATTTTGTCCAGAGTGTGCGTGTGGGTTTGACGTTGGGTGAGGCCCGGCGGCACAAGAGCACAAGCCCGCCTTCGGACCGGCTGGCGCCGTCCGGGATGCTGTCGCTCCCTCCCTACGCCAGAGGCTTCGGGAGGCGGGTGGGTCTCCGTAACAGGTGGAGGGCCCGGGGACGCGGGATGCCCCGCGTGAGTTGGGCAGCGCCTTGCGGCACTACCGGTAGAGAAGGAAGGTTCGCGGATCCCGCGTCCCCGGCAGATGGCCTACGGTGGCGAGGTAGCATCTGCGTCCGATCCCGCGCCGTTGAACAGTTGCGCGACTGCCCTCCTGCGAGATGGATGAAGTGAGTATTCCACGGAACTGAAAGTGTAGGATCGAGAGAACGATTTTCAGGGCGATTTTGCTGCAAACAGTTGGAATTGCGGGAGTTAGTCAAAAGTGCGCGTGTGCAGATTCGGCGGATAAGTCGGGTCCCACGCAATGTCATTCTCGGGCTTGTCCCGAGAATCCCGGTCGGACGCTTCGCGGGAATTCCAACGCGGGGACAACCGAGATTCCCGGGATGCGCTTCGCTTACCCGAGAATGACTCCGGAGGGGGCGAGCGTGGACGAGAAGGAAGGCGCGCCGCTGACGCGTCGCGCTGCCGGGCGGGCGACCGGCGGTCCAGAGAGCAGGCGTCGCGAAATCGTGCATTTTCATTGACATAACGGGCGACCGGCCTCATGAGCGCGGCTTCTGAAATGGCCCTTGAACAAGGTCAGGAGTCGTCTTTCCCACCGTCGGCGTCACAGGAGATGCCCCCATGTCGAACGCAGTGCTTCCCGTCTACGGCCCGAGCCCGGTCGTCTTCGAGCGAGGCGAGGGCGTGCGCATGTATGACGACAAGGGCAAACCCTATCTCGATTTCATAGCCGGCATCGCGGTCAACGCGCTGGGGCATTGCCATCCGGTGCTGGTCGAGGCGCTGACCAAGCAGGCCAACACGCTGTGGCACACGTCGAACATGTTCCGCGTGCCGGGACAGGAGCGGCTGGCGCAGCGCTATGTCGACCTGACATTTGCGGACTACGCGTTCTTCACCAACTCGGGCGCGGAATCGATCGAGGGCTGCATCAAGATCGCGCGGCGCTATCACTGGGCGAAGGGCGACAAGGAACGCATCGGCATCCTGTCATTCGAAGGCTCGTTCCACGGCCGCACGCTGGGCGGCATCAGCGCGGGCGCGCAGGAGAAGTATCGCGAGGGCTTTGGTCCGCGCATCCAGGGTTTCCGCTCGATTCCGTTCGGCGACCATGAGGCGCTGAAGCTGGCGATCAAGGAGCCGGATCTGGCCGCCGTGATCATCGAGCCGGTGCAGGGCGAAGGCGGCGTGCGTGAAGTGCCGGAGCAGTGCCTGCTGGGTCTGCGCAAGCTGTGCGATGAAAACGGCGTGCTGCTGATCTATGACGAGATTCAGTGCGGCGCGGGGCGTACCGGACAACTGTTCCACCACCAGTGGGTCGCGGGCGCCGAGCCGGATCTGCTCGCGGCGGCCAAGGGCATTGGCGGCGGCTTCCCGATGGGCATGATCCTGTCGAGCGAGAAGGCGGCGTCCGGCATGGCCAAAGGCGTGCACGGGACGACATTCGGCGGCGGACCGCTGGCGATGGCGGTGGGCAATGCGGTGCTCGACGTTGTGACAGGCGACGGATTCATGGAGCAGGTGCGCCGCGTGGCTGGCACGATGCAGCAGGGGATGGAGAGCCTGAAGGGGCGCTATCCCGAACTGGTGCTCGACGTCACCGGACGCGGCCTGCTGCGCGGCTTGAAGATGCGCGATGATCCGCTGCCGCTGCGGAGCAAGCTCAGCGATCGCGGCCTGCTGGTCGGAACGGCGGGCAACAACACGCTGCGCCTCGCGCCGCCGTTGATCGTGACCGAGGACGATGTGCGCGAAGCGATCGACATCATCGATCAGCAGTTCGCGAGCATGATGACGGCCGCCGGGTCGTAAGGGTCGAGATCATGAAACATTTTCTGGACCTGTGGCCGCTGCCCTCAGCGGAGCTGAGAGCGATTCTGGACAACGCGAAGTCGCGCAAGGCGTCGCGCATGGGCCTGCCGAAAGGCACGGCCGATCGCGATGCGCCGCTGAGCGGGCACACGCTGGCGATGATCTTCGAGAAGAACTCGACGCGGACGCGCGTGAGCTTTGATATGGCGATCCGTCAGCTGGGCGGCACGTCGCTGATCCTGACATCGACGGATTCGCAGATCAGCCGCGGCGAGAGCATCGAGGATACGGCGCGGGTTCTGTCGCGCTATGTCGACGCGGTGATGATGCGCGCCAACCGGCATGAAGATGTGCTGGCGTTTGCCGAGGCGGCCAGCGTGCCGGTGATCAACGGTCTGACGGACAAGTCGCACCCCTGCCAGATCATCGCGGACCTGCAGACGCTGGAAGAGGCGGGGGTCACGCTGAAGGGTGCGCGGATAGCGTGGGTGGGCGATGGCAACAACATGGCCAACACGTTCATCCATGGCGCGCCGAAGTTCGGCTACTCGCTCGCGGTGGCGACGCCGGGCGGATATGATCCCGACATGGGCGATGTGGAGCGCGCGCGGGGCGAGCAGGGGCGCATCGATCTCTATCGCGATCCGAAACAGGCCGTGGCTGGCGCAGATGTCGTGGTGGCGGACACGTTCGTCTCGATGGGCGACAAGGATGCGGACAAGCGGTTGGCCGATCTCGGCGGCTACAAGGTCAGCGGCGAGCTGATGAAGCTTGCCAATGGCGGCGCGAAATTCCTGCACTGCCTGCCGGCGCACCGCGGCGAGGAAGTCGACGCGGATGTCATCGATGGCCCGCTGTCGCTGGTGTTCGACGAGGCCGAGAACCGGCTGCACGCGCAGAAGGCGATCCTGGAGTGGTGCTTCCGGGCTTAAGAGGGGCCCGGCCGTCCCGTTACTCGCCCCGGCCTACGATCGAGGCTGAGGCGACCAGTTCGCCGAGCAGCGAGAGGGTGGCGGAGCCGGAGGCGTCGAAGGGGTCGAGTTCGGCGCGCTTGAAGTATTTCAGGAGGACGCTGGGGTTCACGCGGGCGAGGTCGACGCGGCCCATCGTCCAGCTGCCGAACTGGCGCTGGCTGATTTCGTCATAGGCCAGGAGGCGCACATTCTGGTGGCGCGTGTCGCGCACGATGGCGTTGTAAAGCTCGCAGACCTCGTCGCGACCACCTTCGAGCAGCTGGATGAAGACGTCGTTGGAGACGCACAGCATGCCGGTGATACCCTTGGCAGGATTTTTGCGACGTGACTGGACGAGGATTTCGTCGAGAATGGCGGCGCCAGTCCCGTCGGCGGCGCGGCTTGCGTAGAGGCAACGGACGAGCATGACGATCAGCCTTTGAGATTCAGGAGAGAGAGGAATTCGCGGCGTAGCGTGTGATCCTTGAGGAAGGAGCCGCGCATCACCGAGTTGATCATCTTTGTCTCGGTGTCGCGCACGCCGCGCCAGTGCATACAGAAATGGTCGGCCTCCATGACGACGGCGAGGCCATCGGGGCGGACCTTGTCGAGCAGGACTTCGGCCATCTGCGTGATGGCTTCTTCCTGGATCTGCGGACGCGACATGATCCATTCGGCGAGGCGCGAGTATTTCGACAGGCCGATGAGGTTTGAGTGCTCGTTCGGCATCAGGCCGATCCAGAGCCGGCCCATGATCGGACAGAAATGGTGGCTGCAGGCGCTGCGGACGGTGATCGGGCCGACGATCATCAGCTCGTTGAGGGATGAGGCGTTCGGAAATTCTGTGACGGGCGGCGCGGGAACATAGCGGCCGTGGAAGACCTCCCTGAGGTACATTTTCGCGACGCGCTTGGCTGTCTCGCGGGTGTTGTGGTCGCTGGTGGTGTCGATCACCAGGCTTTCCAGCACGCCTTTCATCTTCTCCTCGACCTCGGCCTGAAGGGCTTCGAGTTCGCCGGCTTCGAGGAAGGCCGAGATGTTGTCATTGGCGTGGAAGCGTCGCTTCGCCTTCTTGATGCGCGCGCGGATGCGGGCCGACACGGGACCGTCGGTCGCGATGTCTGCCTTTGGCGCTTCCGCCTTCGGGGCGGGCGGTTTGGTGCTGTCGGCCATAGTGACCTTCCTTCCATGGGCGGGCTTTGGGTGACCCGGGCTGTCGCCAGGGACTTCGCGCCCTGTCCCGCGTGTTGTTCTAGGGGGTGATTTCCTGTCCGTCCCACCCAAAAAGCCGGCCCGAGTTCTCGGGACGAAGATTGTCGAGGACAGACAGGAGGTGGTTGGCGGAGGTTTCGGGCGAGAACAGGCGTTCTGAGGCGACGCCGGACTGGAACGGCTTTGAAAGCGGCGTATCCACGGTTCCCGGATGAAGCGCGACGCAGACCGTTTCGGGATGCGTACGCGACAATTCGATGGCGACGGTACGGATCAGCATATTGAGGGCAGCCTTGGAGGCGCGGTAGCTGTGCCAGCCGCCGAGGCGATTGTCCGAGATGGAACCGACCTTTGCCGACAGCGCTGCGAAGAGCGTGCGACGCGTGCGCGGCAGGCGGGGAAGCACGTGACGGGCGATCATTGCCGGGCCGATCGCGTTGATGGCGAAAGCCTCGTGCAGGCTTGTGCTCTCAATTGCGCGCAGCGACTTCTCGGGGCTGAGGCCGGGTCCATGCAGGCGGCCGGTGGCGACGATGACGAGATCGGGCGCGCCAATCGTCTCCGACGCTGCTGCGATGGAGGCTTCGTCTGCCAGATCGAAGGCAAATGCGGACGCCTTCGCGCTGTCGGCGCCGTCTTGTGGGCCGCGGGAGCCAGCGTGGACGCCCGCGCACCTTGGGTCGCGTTGAAGCGCCGCGACCAGCGCCTGACCGACGCCGCCGGACGCCCCGAAGACTGCGGCGCGATAACCATCGGGTAGCGAGGTCAGCGTCATGCTGCGCGTTGCTCTTCGCGCGGGGTCGATCCGGCGTCGCGGAGTAGCCGTATGACAGGGGCGTGGCGGATGCTCATGGCCGTCATACGCGCGGAACAGCCGGGGAGTTTACCCGCGGCGAGCATTACTTTCTGGCTAGAGGCGGGGAATGGGCAGATCGAGCTGCGACAAACCGGCGCCGAAGCGGACGGCCAAAGCCGACTTGCCGTCCAAGCCATGCGCAGGATGCGGTCGGCCCTTCTCCTGGCGCAAGAAATGGGAGCGTTGCTGGGACGAGGTTCGGTTCTGCTCCGATCGCTGCAGGCGGGACGGTCGCGGCCGAACATCCCAAGTAGGGTAACTCCGTCCCGCCGATCATCTGTCCTGGGCCGATGCGTAACTCGCGGCTTGGTTGCATTTGTGCGGCGCCGACAGCACTCTGCGCCGGATCAGCCAGAGGGATGCATGCGCCGTTTCAGATCACTTGCTGCTGCATTGATGGTTGGTTTCGCAGCCCCCGCCTGTGCGCAGATCAGCGCCGGGACCAAAGCCTCCACGGCCGATATGGAGAAGGCCTATCCGGGCATGGATGCGAACTATCTGGCCTTCCAGAAGGCTGCGCATCTGCCGGGGATGGTCTGGGGCGTGGTGAAGGACGGGAAGCTCGTCCATTTCGGCGCCTCGGGCGTGCAGGATATCGAGACGAATGCTCCGGTGAACGCGCAGTCGATGTTCCGCATCGCCTCGATGAGCAAGGCCTTCACGGCGCTGGCGATCCTGAAGCTGCGGGATGACGGCAAGCTGCAGCTGGACGCGCTGGCCGAGACATATGTGCCGGAGTTGAAGGGGTGGACATATCCCACGACGGACTCGCCACGTATTCGCGTTCGTGACCTGTTGAGCCATGTCGGCGGCTTCGTGACGGATGATCCGTGGGGCGATCGGCAGCAGCCGCTGACGGAGGAAGCGTTCACCAGGATGCTGCGCGATGGCGTGCCGTTCACGCGCGCACCGCAGACGCAGATGGAATACTCAAACTTTGGCTACGCGTTGCTCGGGCGGATCGTTACGAATGTGTCGGGCCGGCCGTACAACGCGTACATCAAGGCCGAGCTGATGCAGCCGCTCGGCATGACTTCCACGACGTATGAAGTCCGCGACGTGCCGGCGGCGAAGCTGGCAAGGGGATACAGGTGGGAGAATGATGCATGGTCGCTGGAGCCGACCATGCCACATGGTGTGTTCGGCGCGATGGGCGGGGTTGTCACGAGTGCGGACGACTATGTGAAGTGGGTGTCGTTTCTGCTCGATGCGTGGCCGGCGCGGGATGGGGCCGAGAAAGGCCCGGTCAGACGGTCAACCGTGCGCGAGCTGTCGCAGGGGCTGAACTTCCCCAGCATCGGCAAGCGGCCCGGGCTGGGGGGTAATGCGGACTGCACGTTCGCGGCCGCCTACGGGATGGGTTTCACGGCGGCGCAGGATTGCGATCTCGGTTTCACGCTGACGCACAATGGCGGCTATCCAGGCTACGGCTCGAACGTGCTGCTGCTGCCTAACCAGGGCATCGGGATCTTCGCGTTCGCCAACCGGACGTATGCGGGGCCGGGTCGCGCCAATCGCGAGGCGGCGCTGCATCTCCACAAGGCTGGGGCGCTGAAGGGGCGCGACTGGCCGGTGAGCGACAGGTTGGCGGCGGCCCACAAGGCGGTCGGCGCCATGTACGTGGCGGGGTCCGTGGAGCCGGGGCGGAACAGCCTGTCGATGAACTTCCTGATGGACCGATCGGCGGAAAACTGGGCGAAAGAGTTCGCCCGGCTGAAGGAGCAGGCGGGGGCGTGCAAGCCCGAGACGCCCGTTGAAGTGGGGGCGGACGGGCTGCTCTCGGGGTGGTTCACGTGGACCTGCGAAAAGGGCGAAATGGACGGGAACATCGTCCTCGCGCCGACGCAGACGCCGCAGATCCAGACCATGCGGTTCGGGTTCGTACCGCCGGCGGCGGACAAGAAGGAATAGGTTTCAGGGCGGGGCGGCTGGTGAAGCGCCTCGGTCCCAAGGGTGTCCAGCCGGACCGGTTGAATCCGCCGCATGACGCCCCCATTTGGCGGGCATGTCCTTACATGCTAGCTCCCCCGAAATGACCGATACCCCTATCCTTCTTGACCCTCTGGGGGCTGGCGATGATTTCGTCGCCACATTCCAGATCGAGGACACTTCCGTCCGCGGGCGCATTGCGCGCCTCGGCGACGGCGTGCTCGACCCGATCCTCAAGCGGCACGACTATCCGCGCTGGGCCGCCTACCTGCTGGGTGAGGCGGTGACGCTGGCTGTGC
>CALRWU020000080.1:0-9820 GCA_943371945.1 Azorhizobium sp. AG788 | reverse complement strand
AATTTCGTCGAGTATCTCGCGAAGATGTCTGCGGCGGAAGTGAAGCGCAGGCTTGGGCAAGGCGACCAGTACCTGCGCGATGCGGGCGTGTTCTTCCGTCAGTATGGCGAGGACGACACGGAGCGCGCGTGGCCGCTGAGCCATATTCCCGTGCTGATCCACGAGAGCGAATGGAAGCCGATCGAAGAGGGGCTGATCCAGCGCGCCGAACTGCTGGAACTGATCACGTCGGACCTTTATGGCGAGCAGCGTCTGGTGAGCGAGGGCCACCTGCCCGCGTCGCTGGTGGCGATGTCGCCGGAATGGCTGCGGCCGATGGTGGGCGTGCGGCCGCGGTCTGGCCAGTATCTCAACTTCATCGCGTTCGAGATCGGGCGCGGGCCTGACGGGCGCTGGTGGGTTCTGGGTGATCGCGTGCAGGCGCCTTCGGGCGCGGGCTTCGCGCTGGAAAATCGCGTGGCGACGACGCGGGTGTTTGCTGATCACTATGCGAGCGCCAACGTGCACCGGCTGGCAGGCTTCTTCCGCGCGTTTCGCGACACGCTGAACGACCTGCGCGGCGATGGCGAAAGCCGCGTTGGCATTCTGACGCCGGGCCTGCTGAACGACACGTATTTCGAACACGCGTACATCGCACGCTATCTCGGCTTCATGCTGCTGGAGGGCGAGGACCTGACTGTCGAGGACGGGCAGCTGATGGTGCGCACCATTGCTGGCCTTGCACCGGTGAGCGTGCTGTGGCGCCGGATCGACGCCTCCTATTCCGATCCTCTGGAGCTGGATGAGCATTCCCGGCTGGGCGTTCCCGGGCTGGTGGACTCGATCCGGCGCGGCAAGCTGGCGATGGTGAACGCGCTCGGCTCCGGCGTGCTGGAGATGCGGGCGCTGCTGGCGTTCATGCCAAGGCTGGCGCAGGCGTTGCTCGGCGAGCCGCTGAAGTTACCCAACATCGCGACGTGGTGGTGTGGACAGGCGAGCGAGCGCGAACATGTGCGCAAGCATGCCGATCGCATGATGATAGGCGAAGCGCTGTCGACGCGCATGCTGTTCGACTCGGAAGACTCCACCCTGCTCGGCTCGACGCTGAAGGATCAGGATGTCGGCGTCGGAGACTTGCTGACCAAACGCGGCGCGATGCTGGTGGGACAGGAAGCGGTGACGCTGTCCACTGCGCCCGTGATGAAGGATGGCCTGCTCGCGCCGCGGCCGATGAGCCTGCGCGTATTCCTGGCGCGGACATCGCGCGGGTGGCGGGTGATGCCCGGCGGCTACGCGCGCGTGGGGCGGACACAGGACGCCACCGCGATCGCCATGCAGCGCGGCGGATCCGTGGCCGACGTCTGGGTCGTGTCGGACAAACCCGTGCGGACAGAAACACTGCTGCATCCCGCCTCATCGCCCTATCGCCGCAAGCAGCAGAGCGAATTGCCGAGCCGGGCCGCTGACAATCTTTACTGGATGGGGCGTTATGTTGAGCGCGCGGAGGGCCTGATCCGCCTGTTGCGAGCCTGGCATGTGAGACTGGGCGAGAGCGGGCGCGTAGACTCGCCATTGCTGGAGCATGCGAGCGGGTATCCAGGATTCTTCGGCGCCAACCCGGCGAAGGGCGTGCCGAAGGATCTGCACATGGCGATTGCTGCAGCCACGGCGAGCGCCGGCCATGTGCGCGATCGGTTTTCGGTGGACGGATGGACGGCGCTCAACGAGCTGGCCGAGAGCGCACGGCTTGAGTTATCGAACATCGCGCCGGGCTATTCGTCGGCGCGGGCGCTGGGCTTGCTGCTGCGTCAGATCACGGGGTTCTCCGGCCTCGTACACGAGAACATGTATCGCTTTGCGGGGTGGCGCTTCCTGTCGATCGGACGCTCACTGGAGCGCGCGGCGACGATGGCGTCTGTACTGGCCTGGTTCGCGGACGACGAAGCGCCCGAAGGCGCGCTCGACATGGCGGTGGAGATTGGCGACAGCGTGCTGACGCATCGCCGGCTGTTTGCTGTCGCGACGAGCCGGTCGACGGTGGTGGACCTGCTGGGGTGCGATGCGGACAACCCGCGCTCGATCCAGTATCAGCTTGCCGAACTGAAGGAACATATTGGCGTGCTGCCGGGGGCGCGGGAACAAGGCCAGATGTCGGCGCTGTCGCGCGCGATCCTGAAGCTGCAGGCGGATGTCGCTGTGTCGACGCCGGAGTCGCTGGAATCGACGGTCCTGCTCGACGTGCGAACAGAACTGACGCGCGTGTCGGACCTGCTGACGGCGGGCTATCTGAGATAGATGATGCTTTACGATATCGGACTTCGCATCCGCTATGCCTATCAGACGCCAGCTGCTGGCGGGCGACACGTTCTGTGCATGACGCCCGCGAACCTGCCCGGCCAGCGCACGATCACTTCGCTGCTGGACGTGACGCCGGAACCGGACGAGCGGATCGCGCGGACTGACTTCTTCGGCAACACAGTGGTGGAAGTGGCATTTCGCGCACCTCACGCGACGATCGAATTCCGGGTGCGCGCGCGAGTCGAGCGTTTCGCGCCCGATACATCGACCGAAGACGTTTCCACACCGCTGGCGTCGCTCGCACAGGCGATTGCCGCGATCCGCTCACTGGGCCACGACTCGCCGCATCATTTCCTGGCCGACAGCCCCCGCGTGCGGGCGACGCCTGAGTTCGACTCCTACGCGCTCGCGCAGATCGATCGTGCCAGGATGACGACCCTGCAGGCGGTGGAGGCGATCGGCCTTGCCATCAAGCGCGACATGACGTTCGAGCCGGGCTCGACACAGGTGAACACGCCGCCGGAAGAGGCATTCGCGCGCCGGCGCGGCGTTTGCCAGGACTTCTCGCACATCATGATCGGTTGCCTGCGCGCGATCGGAATTCCGGCGGGCTATGTCAGCGGCTTTCTGCGCACGAAGCCGCCGGAAGGAAAGCCGCGTCTGGAAGGCGCCGACGCAATGCATGCGTGGGTGCGCGCCTGGTGCGGACCGAGGATCGGATGGATCGAATATGATCCGACCAACGGCGTGCGCAGCGGGGACCAGCACATCGTTGTCGCCTATGGCCGCGACTATGGCGATGTCGCGCCTGTGCGCGGGGTGGTTCGCATCTCGGGCGCGCAGAAAAGCAGCCAGGCCGTCGACGTTGTGCCGCTACAGGACGCCTAGTTTCTAGGCACGCGCTGGACGCGCACGCGAGAACGTCACACGACTGTCATATGACATAAAACACTGCTCATTCTGAGGCTTCGGCGCCACTGTCTTGCAGCGCAGCATCCGGAATCCAAACTGTCATACAACTGTCGGCCGACTGTCACGCAGCGCCGATACCCCCCAACCCGTCGGACGGCTGATCCGTACCCGAGAGCAAAGCTCTCTTCGATGGGCGTGAAGGGGTTAAAAAATGAAGCTTCGTACGGGCAACCAGATTCTACCTGCCGCAAAGCTGCGGGCCATGCTGTTGATGAGCGGCGCACTGCTGGGCGTCGCCTCGGCCCCGGCGTTCGCCCAGAGCGCGCCGGAAGCTGTCGAAGCAGCTGCTGACCAGCAAGGCCCTTCGGTTGAAGCCGCAGCAGCGGACGAAGACGCTGGCCGCGATGTCGTCGTCGTCACGGCGCTGAAGCGCGAGACCGATCTGCAGGACACGCCGATCTCTCTTTCAGTCGTCGGCGAGGAAGCCCTTGGCGATCGTCACGTGCAGAGCCTGCTCGACTTCGGCGACGGCTCGGTGCCCGGCCTGCGCATCTCGACCTTTGAATCGCGTCAGTCGGCCGTCACGGTCGGCATTCGCGGCATCGTGCCGAACGACGCCAACCAACCCGCCCGCGAGCAAGGCGTCGGCGTCTATCTCGACGGCGTCTATCTTGGCCGCCAGCACGGCCTGAACGCCACCCTGCTCGACATCGAGCGCGTCGAAGTCCTGAAAGGACCGCAAGGCACGCTGTTCGGCCGCAACACCGAAGGCGGCGCGGTCAACATCATCTCACGCAAGCCCACGGGCAAGTACGGCTATCGCGCCACCGCCGGCTTCGGCAATCTCGGCGCGTACAATGCAGACATGCACCTCGACCTGCCGGCCTTCTACGACCTCAGCCTGAAATTCGACGGCGTGATCCAGCACCGCGATGCACTGGTCGAGAACCCGCTGCCGGGTTCGACAGGCTGGGGCTTCTATGACCGCCACGGCTTCAAGGCGACCGCGCTGTGGGAGCCAACGGACACTTTCGACGCCGAATACTCGTACGACATCGGTCACGACGAAAATACACCGTACTACAGCCAGCTGATCAACTACAATCCGCTGAACCGCCCAGTCGCCACGACCTTCCCGATCCCCGCCGGCACGATCGCCCCGCTGCCGTCGTCGATCAAGGTACACTCACGCCGCCAGACCGTCGCCGACATCGGCGTGCCGCAACAGCCCAGCGTCGATGAGTCGCTCGGCCATTCGCGGCACATGTCGTGGGAAGTGAACCCGAACCTCGAGCTGCGCTCGATCACCGCGTATCGCGAAGTGAGCGCGGACCAGTGGGACAACGCCGGCAGCGCAAGCCGCCCGCCCGTGTTCGCGCCGAACGGCAACTTCGCGCGCTACAGCCTCTCGTATCTCGAGCAGCTTCAGCGCAGCCAGGAGTTTCAGGCCGTCGGTTCATTCGACAGCATCGATTACATTCTCGGCTTCTTCTACTTCAACGAAAAAGCCTGGGAAGAAGCTTCAACCCCCAGCACCAACCGTTGGAACGCCGACGGCACGGGCTACACCATCAACGATCCGACACCGACTCTTCCGGGCCGCCGCTCGCTTGATCGCGCCTCAGTCGCTTACGCGGAAAGCACCGGCATCTATGGCCAGGTCACCTGGACGCCGCCAGTTCTCGATGATCGCCTGCACCTGACCGTCGGCGGACGCCAGACGAAGGACGACAAGCACGGCACGCTCTATCGCGTCAACAACGCCGCCACCAACCTGACCTTCGACACAAGCACGGACCGCTTCGATCCGGTTGCAGTCGCAGCCTTCGACATCACCAACGACATCAACGTGTATGCCCGTTACTCGACCGGCTATCGCGCCGGTGGCGCCTCGTCGCGCTCGCTGACCTACGACGCCTTTGGACCGGAAGAAGTGAAGTCCTACGAGATCGGCGCTAAGGCCTATCTCGGCGACGGCATTACCTTCAACGCGGCCGTCTACAGCATGGACCGCGAGAATAGCCAGATCGACTTCACCCGCGTAACCGTCAACCCGGTTACCAACTCGAGCCGCAACACGGTCGAGACGGTCAACGCGCCGGGCACGACCAAGATCTGGGGCGTCGAACTCGACGGCACCTGGCAGGCGACGGACAACCTGTCCTTCTCGGCCGGCTACACCTACACCAACACGGACGTGCCGCAGGTGGTGAACCCGTTCAACAACGTCGCGCAAAAGGTCTACATCCTCTACACGCCGGAGAACGTGGCGAACGTCGGCGTTGACTATGTGCAGCCGCTCGGCTTCGCTGACCTGCGCTTCCACATCGACGCCACCTATGCGGACGGCTCGCACAGCTTCGAACAGTTCGCGCAGCTGACCGACAGCTCCTTCATCGTGAACAGCCGCCTCTCGCTGGCGGAGATCCAGACCGGGTCCGACCAGTCGCTGACCCTGTCCCTGTGGTCACGGAACCTGCTCAACGAGCAGCACATCTACCGCCGCTCGGAAGAGAACCGCACGACGCTGGGCGACTACGCCAACTTCAACGAGCCGCGCGCCTACGGCATCGAGGCCTCGGTCAAGTACTAGCCAGTCTCCAACGTCGTCCCCTCGGGAGCGACGAAACGGGCGGCCCGCCCTCGGCAGGCCGCCCGAATGCGTTGGGGGCTGAGCGTCCCTGTGGCCCGCGCAAAGCGCACGCGACCCTGATTTACGGCCAATTTCCGCGCGTTCGTAGCGCCGCAAGGCCAGCGACCAAGCAGCCGCCCAACTCCGCTTGCGCTTAATGCTTTGAATGCTATACCGCCCCGCTGACCGCGGAGAGGTGCCGGAGTGGTCGATCGGGACGGTCTCGAAAACCGTTGTACCTTCACGGGTACCGTGAGTTCGAATCTCACCCTCTCCGCCAGGCAGACCTAGGTCTCCAGACCGGTTCCGGAAATCAGCGAAGATAGCCCGCATTTGGCGGCGCTTCGGCCCATGCTGGCGTCTCTCCCCTCACCGAAGCTCCCGCACATCGGCCGATTTCGGGGCCGCGTCTCTCGTGGCCGCAACTTCGGTCCCATTGGGTCGCGGTGGCGGAGTAGAACATCCCAAATTCCCTGCGAGCAGGGAATTTCTGGCTTTGTCGGCCGCATGAGGCTCCAACGATGAGACCTATGTCCGCATTTTCAACGCGTTAGTTGGGAAATCCCTGCTCACAGAAAGCAGGGAATTTTTGGCGTCGTTGCAGGGAGTGCAATTTCACAAGCAGGAAACCAATTAGCGCCTTCGACGGACGCGGGTTTGCGGTCACGCCACCGATAAGCGAACGCTAATGCGCGCATACATAATGGGCATTCGTACAACTGCCCCCAACAGTCGCGCGCTTGGAATCGCGACATTGTTTCTCCGCCGAGGGAGACAACTACGGGTGGCAGCTGGCCGAGCGGCTCTGCTGTCGCGTGCCGCTCTCTCGCCTGATCGACGGAGCATCAGCAGATTCGGAGCGATGGGCTCATTGTTGAGCCCCCCAACCGCATTGCGCGGGACTTGATCGCACATGGACCTAAGAGGTCGAGCGCTGAGTCCGCAGTCCGACCATGATCGTCCCGGAAAGGATCGGGGATGCACTCGGCATCGCACTTTCAACGCCGATAAAAAAATTTCGCTAACTATTGACGGTTCAGCCCCAGCTGTGGCGTCGTGGTGTACGACCTTGGGGATGCAAGCGCTCAGGTTCGTTTCGTTGACCACCGACTGGGTGGTTGAAATTGAGATGCGAGCGCTTGATGAAGATGCCTAAGAGCCACCCTCCCCTACGCGCTGGTCGCGATCGTGCAGGCAAGGCACAGAGCAAACCAACGTCGGTTGGATTTGCGCGCGAGCACGAGGTTATCGTCAGGGACCAGTCTGATCCCGCGAAAGCGCTCGGGACGATGCGTGTAGGACCCAAAACGCGAATCAGCATGCGGCCCATTCGCAAAGGCAGCAGAGAAGCCCTCGAAGTCATTCGCCGGCGCTTGCAGAGACAGCGCAAGCAAATTCGAAGCGAGATCTGGCGGCATCACGCAGATCCGCTCACACGCGCTGAAGTCGGTGTGGTTCCCTATCTCCAGGAACAACTTGAAGCTGTTGAACTTCGGTTATCAAGCCCGCCTCAACGCGTCTGGCGAGTCTGCGGCACGCGCATAGCGCTGCCCGCGCTCTGCGGCAGCCGACCCTATTTCCCCGCCGCGCCGTAGCCGCCACTCCTCTCTCATCACGTTAGCCGCGTCCTGGCCTGCGCATTGCGAAGTCGCGACGCTTTCAGACACGATTGATCAGAAGGAGTTCTTCCCATGCGGAAGAGCAACGAACCCGCTTTCTCCTACGAAATTCGGCAAACGGACCCAAACGACATCAGTCCGCCTCAACGTCAGATCACCAAGCCTTCCGCGGCCAAGATCAAGAAGTTCAAAGACAAGATCAGGCAGGTTGGCGTCTACGCACCAATCCTGATCGACAAGAATGGCGTCGCAGTGACCGGCTGGGCGCGGGTGCTTGCCGCACGTGAACTCGGCCTCGCTACGATTCCGACCTTGTGCCACGAGAACCTAACCCCGGAGCACCTCCGCGCAATTCGCGTCGGCGACAACTTCGGCCACGGCGAGAGTGTCGTAGATTGGAAAGCACTGGCGCAGGAACTGGAAGAACTCAACACGCTCGGGTTCGACTCCTACGACATGGGTTTCGACACCGCAGAACTGGATCGTCTTCACGCGATGATCGCGGCGCCACTGTCGGAAGATGATGAGGCCATCACGCCGCCAAGGGTTCCCACCAGCAGACCCGACGACATCTGGATGCTAGGCGATCATCGGATCATCTGCGCTGACTGTCGGGATAACACCGCGATCGACAGGCTGATGTCGGGGCGCGACGCGGCGGCCTGCGTGACTGATTCGCCGTATAACGTTCCAATCCATGGCCACGTGTCCGGTCTGGGAAAGAACCGCCATGAAGAGTTCGCCATGGCGGTGGGCGAGCTCTCTGAAGCTGAGTTTCAGGCCTTTAATGCCGCCTATCTCGGCCAAGCCAAGCGCGTAGTGAAGCCCGGCGGCTACATCTACGCCTTCATGGACTGGCGCGGAGCGCATATCGCGACCAACGCCGCGCTCTCCCTGCAGCTTACTCACGCCAATACCTGTTGTTGGGTCAAGTCGAACGCCGGAATGGGATCTCTCTATCGTTCCCAGCATGAGCTGGCGCTCGTGTTTCGGGTTGCTGGCGGAAAGTCCGTCAACAATGTGCAACTCGGTCGCTTCGGCAGGTCACGTACTAACGTCTGGAATCATGCTGGCGCCAACTCCTTCGGACGAACACGCGACGAAGATCTGGGGGCCCATCCGACCGTGAAGCCCGTCGGCCTGATCGAGGACATCATCAAGGACTGCACTCATCGCAGCGACCTGGTGCTTGACCTCTTCGGCGGCTCGGGAACCACCATTCTCGCCGCCGAGCGTTGCAAGCGCACCGCCATGCTCTGCGAGATCGACCCGGGCTATGTCGACGTAACGATCAAGCGGTTCGCCAAGGTCTTCGAGATCGAAGCGATCCACGAGGCAACTGGTCTCCCCTACTCCGAGATCAAGGCCCAGCGCAGCCAAACGTCAGCCTGACGCTCTCCCATCATCATCATTCCATCCAACGAGGATTCTCATCATGTCGAACGACCAACAGAGCAACGCTTCATCTAAATCAACGAACGAGGGGGGCGCACCCGCGGCACACAAAAATGCCAATGGCGCTGGCGCACGATCTGCGAACGGCAGCGGCAAAGGAAAGCCCCCGCGGAAACCGCCGGCCGGCTCGTCGAACCCGACGCAGCGTCGTCGTGGAGGTTACAAAACACCTCCTATCGACACACAATTCCAACCCGGTCAAAGCGGAAATCCCGCGGGCAGGCGCAAGAAGCCAAACCTACCCCGTCACGTTGGCAACCAGATCAATTCTGTGACCTCGGCGATCATCACGGAACTCAATCATATCATGATGCATGGGGTACCAACCAAGCCGCCCAGGGGGCCGTATGCCGGCGCCAAGCTGTTTGCACGGATGTTCTTCCGGGATGCGACGACGAAAGACGGTTACGCGCGGAGATGCCTTTTCGCGCTCTACCACGAGAACCGTCGTGACCTCGACATCTTCAAGGCCAAGGACAAACATCAACGTGAGGCTGAGAATGCGTTCAAGATTGCGGCGGCGATCGTCAATCCGACGCTCACGGATAAGGAGTATGATCAGGTGATCCAGGACATCAAAGATAGCCGCGACGAACACGGCGATGCTTTCTGAGATCTAAACACACGGCCGGCCATGGTTGAGAGTTGCCCGGGGCCGCTTCAACGCCATGTGTTGAAGCGGCTCCTTCTTTCTCTGAAGCTGGCAGCATTGCGACTGGACTTGTAGTGCGTGCGGAGCGTTGGTGTCGGTGGCCCGGCTGCATTGCGGGCTTGTCTCAGTGGAAGCGCGATCAATTCGATCGTCGCTCCACTCAAGGAGACAAGTCCATGCAAGCCTCGGAAAACGTCCAACCTCGCGCTCGCAAAGCGCGAACCAGCGCGCCGGTTTCGGCGCCCCCAAAAACTAAGAAGGATCAATTCGTCG
>CALRWU020000079.1:0-9923 GCA_943371945.1 Azorhizobium sp. AG788 | reverse complement strand
GAAGATGGTTTGCTGGCGTTTTCGTTGCGGCGTGACCCAGTCGGAAAGGTGTTCTTCCATTCAGACCGCGTCTTTGATGTCTCGGTTCTAGTTTCGGTCTGGCCCGGTCGCTTAAGCTTGAAGACGCTTCGTTTGCGTCGACTTGAGCCGCTGGAAGTCGTCCAGCTGTTCGGCATGATGCTCTCCCGACTGGCGCGTTCAGGCAGGCCAGTTTCGGCGCTTGCACATTTTGTGACGCGTGCGCTTGGCGGCCGAACGCTTCGGGTCCGCGCAAAGCAGCGGCCGGCCAGCCCTCCTATTGCGCCATCCGCCGAGCCATCCGCCACGCTGCGGTCAATGTCCCTGGGCTCCCTGACAGTTGTGCTCCGCGAAGATGAGAGACTGCATCCCCGGGCAATCGAAATCGTAACGGATGCGTTCGCCCGCACGCCTGCGCTAATGGCTGTCTACGGTGACATATTGGCTGGGGGCCAGATCCATCCGCAGCCAAGCTGGGATCCCGATCTCGCAGCTGTCGCGGAGTTTGTGTCTTCACCGATCTTCTTTCGCGGGGAGCGGTCGGTAGATGCCCCGTGGCGGGACCTATGTGAGCTGTCAGCATACCCCGGGGCAGTCGCGCGAATTGCACTACCGCTGGCTATCGGCGCCAAGGTCGCGCAATCCCAGTTCAACGCGCCAGCGGTTCCTGTACTCGCGCGAACGCCAACCGTGTCGGTGATAATCCCGACAAAGATCAAGATCGATTTGTTGGAGCGTTGCCTCGCCAGCCTGGCGGATCAGACCGCCTACCCCGACCTCGATGTGGTGATCATCAACAATGGCGCTGATGATCCAAGATTTGCAGACGTGATCACCGCTGCAAGCGCCCGCATGAATCTGCAGGTCGTTGATGACTTCGGGCCGTTCAATTTTTCGCGCCTCATCAACTCTGGCGTGAGAAACTCCGCGGGCGAAATTGTTCTCATGCTGAACGACGATGTTGAGGCGATCGAGCCCGGCTGGCTGCATCGCATGGTGGAATCCGTGACGGATCCGGGCGTCGGCTGTGTTGGCGCGCGATTGCTCTTTGCAGACGGTTCCATCCAGCACGCCGGCGTGACACTCGGGATATCCGGCGTCTGCGGACACCTTTGGAAGGGGCACCGTGAAAGCCAGGCTGCCGGGATTCCGCAGATCATGCTGCCCAGTGGACGGATGGCGGTTACGGGCGCTTGCCTTGCCGTCCGGCGAGACGTGTTCGATCAGGCCGGCGGTCTGGATGAAGTCGGGTTCCCCGTTGCGTACAATGATATCGATTTTTGTCTCCGTGTCCGGGCGCTTGGATACAGGACAATTTACCGGGGTGACGCGGCCTTGATCCACCACGAAAGCCAGTCACGCGGATCTGACGATGCCACAGCCGAGAAGCGGCAACGCGTCGCGCGGGAAACCAGCGTTTTTCTTGAGCGCTGGGGCCCCGCTCTGGAAGACGATCCCTTCGGGTCGCCGGCCTTCGATCGGACTTCGGAAAGCGGCGCCGTGCATCCGTCATTGACGCGGGACGAATAGGCCGCCCTCTCGCCCGCGAGATTCTTTTCGTCATCTCGCCTGCTTGGTGTCGTGATTCCGGGACAACGCAGCGCTCCGGGACAGGCGGACAGGTGCGCCGTCCATTTCGATCTACGTGGCGGGAAAGCGATCCTTCGAATCAACGCCGTCGGCGGACGTTGACTTGAAAGTCGGGGCAGCTGAAAATCCTGGAAGGGCGAGCCTTTCCGGTTGGGGTCCGCATATTTTTGCAGGATTGGGGGGCTCATGCCGATCGACGACTTCGCGGGCGACATCACGACCACCGGCGTATTGACTGTCGGTGGCTCTGTCAGTGGCGTTATCGAAAACCCGTCAGACTCGGACTGGTTCGCCATCCCACTGACGGCTGGCCAGCACGTCGAGGTCAGCGGGCCGCTTCAAATGGACGGCGTCCATTTCTACAATTCAGCTGGACAGATACAGCCGCTGGATTTCTTCCCGATATTCAACTCGAGTTTCTCAGCCGCGACAGTCGGGTTTACCGCTTCCGCCACTGGCACCTATTTTGTCGGCTTCTCCTATCCCAGCACAGACGCTGCCTACACACTGACGGCTGCGGCCGGGACGGGCGCCAATCCCAACAGCCTGTCGAACTTTTCTATCCTGCATAATGGCGATGTTCAAACCGGTGACCTCGCAGCCGGGCAGCAGAAGTGGTTCGCCGTCACCCTTGCTGTGGGTGAAACGCTGGTCATCGGTGGTATGCAGAACGTCCTGGGCTTGAGCGCTGGCGGGGAACGTTTGCAAACCGCAGATCAGGTCGGCGAAACATCCCTTGACCCTTTCACGTCGTTCACGGCGACCGAGACCGGGACCTACTATTTCGGGGTCTCAAACAATCAGCCTGGCGCATATGCTCTGGGCGCTAGAATCTACACCGACGATTTTGGAGAAGGTGAGGGCTCGCTCGGCTCCGCCGCTGAGCCGGTGGGGCTGCTAGATTCGGCAGGTGATCAGGTCATTGGAGCAATTGACGTGCTCTCCGATGTCGATCATTTCGACTTCAACCTCGTTGCCGGGCAGACTGTTCGCCTGCGGTTGGACTTCACACAGCTGCACAGCTTCAGGACCATGCTGGAAGTCAGCTATGGCGGGACTGGATTTGGCGAGGGCGGCGTGTATGTCTCCCAGTTGCAGACAGAAGAGCTCGGTGAACTCATCTTTACCGCGCCGCTCACCGGAACCTATCACCTCGATGTCGCAGGAAGCCCAACCTATCAGGGCGGATACAACCTGAGCATCGAAACGGTCGGCGCAGGCGCGCCGTTCGATGGTCTGCCGTCGATCGTCACGCCGCCGACGGCGCGTCCGGCCCAGCCCACGCACGCCACCACAGTGGAGTATATCACTGGGGGGACATTCAACGTCGCCGCGGGCACGACGATATACACCGTGAACATAGACAAGCGCGACCTGCCGCCAGGAAGCTTCTACTTCGGCTATGGCGGCAGTCCTGCGGTTCAGGCAAGCAACTCGCCGCAGTTTTCGACAGTGCTGAACAATGCGGGCGTCATCCGCAACTACAACGATAATGGCAAGGACGCCGCCGGCGTCGGGGTCGATACGCTGATCAACTCTGGTTCGATCATTGTAGAGACGGTGAGTCCGTATCTGGGCCGCGCCTACACCATCCATGGCTCAGCGATGGCGGTCAAACTACTCGACGGCAATGTCACAAACACAGGGCTTATTCAGGCAAGCGCTGAGTCTGGAAGCGCGTTTGGAATCAGGACCGGCTCCACCGGCAGGACGATTACGAACAGCGGTACTATCTCAGCCGTCGCCACGGTTGGCCCGGATCCCGCTCTGGACGGCTACGCCGCAGCCATCTACTCGGACAATGATGTCAGGGTTCTCAACTCAGGTTCGGGCAATATCCTTGCTCAGTCTGACGGCGTTGCTGTCGGCGTGTACCTTTCCCGCGGAGGTTCCATCGAGAATCGTGGACTGATCGAGTCGCACTCGCGCGGCATCCACGCAGAGTCGATTGGTATTGTCCTCAACAGCATCGGGCCGGGCTATCTGAGCGTGCCAGATTTACTGACCCAGCCAGACGCCGCAATTCATAACTATGGAATCATCCGCGCGGACGTCGCGATTCTAGGCGGCGAGACTGCAAGCACCAACACCAATCCGCAGCAGGGCGTGTTCAACCACGCCGGCGGCCTGATCCAGGGCGATATCCGGCTGGGCATCGGCAATGACGGGGTGTGGAACCAGGGCGTCATCGACGGCGATATCGAGATGGGCGAAAGCCGGGACATCTTCGACAACACCGGCGGCCAGGTGAACGGCCTGATTGATATGGGCAGCGAGGACGACACCTTCGTTGGTGGCTCGTTCGGTGACATCGTGATCGGCGGTACCGGCAAGGATACACTCAGCGGCAATGGCGGCAACGACCTGCTGATCGGCGGTGTCGGCAATGACGTGCTCACGGGCGGCGCCGGCAATGATGGTCTCTATGGCGAGTTCGGCGCCGACCGTATCGTGACACAGGGCGGCGATGTCGCTGACGCCGGCACGGGGGGCGACCGGATCGAGACGCTGGATCTCACCTTCATTTCCATCGCGGGTGGAGCGGGGCACGACGTCTGGGCCTTGCCGACTGGCGCGCGGACGCTGGATCTGGGGCAGGTTGCGGGCACAGGTCGCGTGTCCGGGATCGATGAAATTGAACTGGCCGGAAGCCAGACCGTGGTCGTTCACGGTGCAGATGTCGCAAGCCTGGGCGACGGGCAACAGTTGTTCCTGACGGGATCGGCCACGGACGCTGCATATCTCGCCGGCAGTTGGGCGACGGGCACGAGCATCCAGCTCAATGGCATTACCTACGCGCGTTACACGCTCGCTGCCGCAACGGTTTTCGTCGACGCGGACGTTGTGGTGACAATCGGCTCCACGCCGCCGGTCGGGTCCGGTCTAGCAGCAGCAGCGGCCGGTGCACCGCCGGCGCCGGGCGTCATTCCTGGCGCTGAGCTGTCGTCGCCCGTGATCGAGACGCGCGGCACGACGCTCTACGACATTGTGACAATCGAGGCGGATGAGGTTTGGCAGAATCTGCGGGGTGGCGGGGTGTTTGGCGGCAGCGCGCCCGGTATCGGCATCGTCAATCAGGGAACCATTGCCAGCGTTGGCTCGACTGACGCGGATATCGTCGGGCCGACGGGCTCAGCGTATGCGATAAACGCCAATAGCATCGATGTTCTCGACAATTCAGGACTGATCATTGCGTCTGCGTTTGGACAAGGTGTTGCCCAGACCTATCTCGGCAGTTCGCGCAATGGGGTGATCAACCGTGAGGCGGGTCGCATTCACGCGATTTCCGAAGCGGGAGACGCTGTTGCGATCCTCGGCGCGGACACAGGCACGACCCTCGAGAGCCCGGCAGTCGACAACCGTGGCGACATCTACGCTTTCTCGAATTCAGGTTTCGCTGTCGGTGTGTTCGAGCGGAACAGGGTGCGGGTCGAAAACTCTGGCGTGATCGAAGCGGATGGCGGCAGCAGCGCAATCGCTGTGCACCTCGGTAACGCGGGGGGCGAGCTGATCAACACGGGAGACATCATTGCCTTCACGCCCGCGACGTCGAGCTTCTTCTCGGTTGGGGTGACGTTCTACAGTGAGGCCTATCTTGATAATCGTGGACTGATCTCGGCTGATATCGCGGTTGACATCGTCGGCCGCTATGGCCGCACATCGACAATCCTCAACAAGGGCACGATCGTCGGGTTCATCACCAAGACATACTGGTCCGAGGACGAAGGGGGCTTTGGCGGCGTCGACCTCACAAATACCGGCTCGATCTACGGTGGCATCTTCCTGTCGGATGGAACATCGCGCAGCACGATCAGCAACACGGGCCGCATCGAGGCTGATATCGCGTTCGGATCCGGTGGCGACATTTATGACGGCCGCGCCGGAATCCTTGTCGGTGTCGTCGATGGCGGAGCCGGTGACGACGTCATCTATGGCGGCTCCGGGAGCGAAACCTTCGAGGGCGGCGCAGGCGACGATGCACTTGATGGCGGGGCCGGCAGTGATACTGCCTCCTACGCGCAGGCGTCGGCCGCAGTTTCTGTCAGTCTTCTGATTTCCAGCAGCCAGAATACCGGCGCTGCGGGCAGCGACACGTTGATCTCGATCGAGAACCTGACCGGTTCGGCCTTTGCCGACACGCTGACGGGCGATGCCGCCGCAAACACGCTGGATGGCGGTCTCGGCGATGACACGCTGTTGGGTGGCGGAGGGGACGACGTCCTTGTTGGCGGGCGTGGTGGCGTCAACGTCATGAATGGCGGGGCCGGTATCGACCTTCTCGGATTTGGCTGGCAGACGAGCGCCTTGTTTGTCGATCTGGCGGCTGGCGCCTTTGCGTACGCGGGCGGCGGTTGGGACGCACTTAGCTCGATTGAGGGAGTGATTGGCGGTTCTGGCAATGACTCGATCTTCGGTGACGCCAACGGCAATACCCTCCTGGGCGGGGCCGGCATCGACACGCTTATCGGGCGTAACGGCTCAGACACTCTGAATGGCCAGCTGGGCGACGACTGGCTGGATGGCGGCCTCGGCGACGACCTACTTGAAGGCGGCTCAGGCATCAACGTGCTGATCGGCGGAGATGGCACTGACCTGGCGTCCTACGCCTCGCAGACAGCGAACCTCTGGATCGACATGCCGGCCGGCGTCTATTCGGCGTCGGGCGTGTGGGATGTGTTCTTCCAGTCGATAGAGGGTGTTCTCGGTGGATCTGGCAACGACACGATCTTCGGCAATGCGCTCGACAATACACTGCGCGGCGGCGGAGGCGACGATGCCCTGATTGGCGGGGTGGGGAATGATCGGCTTGAGGGCGGGGCAGGCGCTGACTGGATCGTTGGTGGCGAGGGCAATGACAGGCTGATCGGCGGCGAGGGCGTTGACGTGCTGACGGGTGGCGCTGGCGCAGACACATTCGATCTCGGAACCGCTGCTGGCTGGGATGTCGCGTTCGACTTCAACACCGCCGAGGACCGGTTCTCGCTGGGAGGTCTGTCGTGGCTGGGCTTCCTGACCATCGACGCCGACGGCGATGGCCAGGCCGACGACACGCTGCTGGGGTATGCTGGCGGCAACTTCGTTGCGCTCAATGCCTCGGGTCTCAGCCTCACACAGTGGAACGCACTGGTCGACGCGCCGGCGGCGGCCGACGCCGGAACGGCCCTCGCTGCAGATGAGGAAATAACGCCGCAGTCGGCCTGGGCCGATCCACTGCTGGCGCCACTGTCAGGGTGGTGGCCTGAGGCCAATCCTGCGCCCGGCGACTTCACGCCTGACTTACAACTCGCGACTCACGCGGCATCCGGCTGGGGATTAGTGGCTTAAGACCGCGCCAAACCCTCGGCGGGTTCGGATCGAGCAAGCTTTCGAACCCCGGGCCGCGAGGATCAGCCAGCCGCGTCGTTCAGTTCATCAATCGTCAGCCGCCCACGTTCAGTAATATAGCCGGTGACAAGCCGGGCCGGCGTCACGTCAAAGGCGGGATTTGCCGCCGCCGAGCCAGGGTTCACGATTCGCACAACGCGCCTCACGCCGTCCTCCGTCATGCCCTGGATGTGCGTGACCTCTTCGCCCGATCGTTCCTCGATCGGCACGTCTTCTCCGCAAGCCGTATGCGGATCGAACGATGTGAACGGCATCGCCACATGGAACGGCACGCCACAGTCATGCGCCGCAAGCGCCTTCAGATAGGTGCCGACCTTGTTGATCGCATCGCCATTTCGCGTCACGCGATCCACGCCGACAAAGCAGAGATCGACATCCCCGCGCTGCATGAGAAGCCCGCCCGCATTGTCTGCGATCACGGTGTGCGGAATGCCATGCTGGCTCAACTCGAACGCGGTTAGGGATGCTCCCTGATTGCGCGGTCGGGTCTCGTCGACCCAGACGTGAACCTGGATGCCAGCTTCATGCGCAAGATAGATGGGGGCTGTCGCTGTGCCATACGCGAATGTCGCCAGCGCACCTGCATTGCAGTGAGTCAGGATCTGAACCGGTCGATCCGGCCTGCGGCGCGCGATCGCCTCTATGAGCGGAAGTCCATGACGGCCAATCGCCTCGCAATCCTGTGCGTCGGCATCGCACATCGCATGCGCGCGCACATAGGCGGCGCGCGCGCGATCCGGGGGCGAAAGCGCCTGGACCGTGCGCACGATCTCATCCAGTGCGCCCTTGAGGTTGATCGCGGTGGGGCGGGTGTGGATCAGAAGACGGTAAGCATGATCCAGAGATGCGTCCGAGGGGTCCTGGCGCAAGGCCATGCAAAGTCCATACGCGCCGGTGACCGCCAGCATCGGCGCGCCGCGCACCCACATCTGCCTGATCGCGAGCGCGGCTGTCTCAAGATCCGTGATGTTCGCCCACTCAACCGACCAGGGCAGAAGGCGCTGGTCGAGCACACGAACGGACCATCCATCCGAATTGAGCACAAGCGGCCGCGTGCGCACCCCGTTGATGATCATGGCGCGAGCTCCACCGCCATCTGGCTGAATGTGGAGACTGCCCCCACGGCTTGCCCGTCGCGATCGACCAGCTGCGTGCGCCAGCCGGCTTGCGCGGCAGCGTCGATCTCGCCCACGCTGTCGGACAGGAAAAGAAGCTTGTCCCCGCGCAGGCCGATCTCCACGGCAATCCGCCGATAGGAGGTGGGCTCGAGCTTTCCGCCGATCCGGGTATCAAAGTATCCCGAGAAACACGCCGTCATGTCACCGAATGCCGTGTGCCGAAAGATGAGTTTCTGGGCTTCGACCGAGCCTGAGGAGTAAACATACAGCGGAATGCCAGCATCGCGCCATGCGCCCAGGGCGGCGGCTGCATCCGCGTAGACGTGCCCTGTCAGTTCGCCACTGGCATAGCCATCGGCCCAGATCATGCCCTGCAGCGCCTTCAGCGGGGCAATCTTGCGGTCCTCGTCCATCCACCGTTCAAGCAGCGCCACGATACGCTGCGGTGTCAGAGCCTCATCGCTCTCCAATCGCCGCACCTCGTCCAGAATCGGCGCCACGTCATCCGCGCGAGCCGAGATGAAGGCGTCGAGCCGCGCACGTGCGTAGGGAAACAGCACGTCCTTCACGAACGCGATGCTGCTGGTCGTGCCCTCGATATCCGTCACGATGGCGCCAACGGCGAACGTCATGCTAGGGGCGGCTCATAGCGTGGAAAATCGCCGGCTATCGTGTCGCCGGTGAATTTCGCCACCCAGCCTTCCGGTGTCGTGAACATGCGTATCGCGCAGAAGCGCGGGGCAGGGCCCATGTCGAACCAGTGGCGTAACCCGGCCGGCACCTTGATCAGGTCGCCTGCCTCGCACAGCAGCATGTGCACCCGCCCGCCAGCATGCAGATAGAACATGCCGGCTCCTTCGACGAAGAATCTAACCTCGTCATCCTCATGGATGTGCTCGTCGAGAAATTTCGCGCGCATCTCCTCGCGCTTAGGGTTGTCGGGCAGCATGCGGATCACATCGAAACTCTTGTAACCGCCGATCTCTGCCAGTCGCTTGATATCGGCGTCATAGGCAGCAAGCAGGACGTCATTGTCGGCGTCGGCGGGAAGCGGCTCTGCTGGCGCCCAGCGCTCGAGGGTGACGCCAACGGCCTGGAGCGCCTGGGTGATCGCGCCCAGGTCTTGCGTGTCGAGGACGATCGTAGCGCGATCTTCTTCTTCAAAAATCGTCAGTACGGTCATGTCGCGCTCCTCGCCTTACAGCGCTGCATTTCGAGTTCGCAGGCAAGCAAAAACTCAAGCCCCTCGGCTGCGCTCATCGCTTCGTGCATCGAGCTGCCCCAGGCGTAGAGACCGTGATCGCGGATCAGGAAAGCCGGCGCGCGCGGGTCATCGCGAAGCGCCGCCTCCGCTTTTGCGCTAAGGCGATCCATGTCCTGGTCATTGTCGAATATGGGCAGCACGGCCTCGTCTTCATGTGTGTCGAATCCCGGCAGCGCCTTCAGCATTTCATAGCCAGCGATGCCGATGCGGTGCGCTTGTCGGTCCAGTCGCGTCAACACAACGGCCTGTACTGAATGCGTGTGCAGCACGGCGTTGGCGATGGGACGCGCGCGGTAGACGGCGACATGGGCAAGCGTTTCCGCCGAGGGCCGCTTGCCATCCAGTGATCGGCCCGCCGCATCCACGCGCATCACGTCGGCAGGCTCCAGATGGCCCTTGTGGCGGCCAGAAACAGTGACGGCAATCGTGCCGTCCTCAAGACGAACCGAATAGTTTCCCGCTCCACCCATCGCCCAGCCGCGCGCATCAAGCCGGCGGCCTGCGTCGATGATAGCGGCGACGGCAATATCGAACGTCGAACTCATCGC
>CALRWU020000078.1:0-9975 GCA_943371945.1 Azorhizobium sp. AG788 | reverse complement strand
CCATTCGTCTTGGCCGGCGTGAAGCGCTCGCCGCGCAGCCATTTGGCGGCTGCATCGTCGAGGCGCGGCGAACCGCTCGACCCGGCGACCGAGACAGACGTCACACGTCCGCCCGCACTGACGCAGACCTTGAGGTGCGTCCTGCCCTGTTCGCCCGCGCGGCGGGCAGCCGAGGGATATTCCGGTTTGTCGCCTGCAATCAGCCTGGGCCGCGTCTGGCTGACGGGAGCGGGCGACGGCGCCACCTGGATCGGCTCAGGCGCGGGGATGGGATCGGCTACGGGCGCCGTGATGACCGGCAATTCCTCCGGCACAAAATCAATCTCCGGCGCGACAAGCGGCGGCGGCTCCGGCGGGGCCGGCGTATCCTTCACGACCTCGACCTTGGGTTTTGGTTCCTCGATCGATGGTGGCGGTGGCGGCGGGGAGAGGATGACCAGCTCGGTCGTGTTCTGCTTGGTGCGCTCGATGTTCATGTTCATCGTCGTGAACAGGCCCGCGAGGCCGACAGTCAAAGCGACGGCAGCGACGCCGCCGAAAGCCTTCGTGCCCTTTGCGGAGCGATGCGTTGAAACGTACATGACAGCCTCCTCAGGCGCGGCCGGTCGGCGCCATGCCGCCGGTTCTCACAGTCTTGATGTGGTGATCCGCGAGGCGGATCGCAGCATATTCAACACACCGACCGCAGTTGCTGCGCAGGCGTTCCCGATCAGACTTTGGGGCGAATGTGGCGCTGGCGTGGGGTCTGGGGCCAGAATATGGCAGCGCTGATGGTGGTCTGTATACGGACGAGCGGGCGCGGTCTCATACGCGAATGCGCTGAGGTAGATGGCTTGCGATTTTGGGTGAGATGCAGGGGCGGTCCGCGTGCGAACGCGAGACCCCCTCCGGCATGCGCGTGAAGAGCGCGCATGCCACCTCCCCCAGTCGCATGGCGACTGAGGGAGGCAAGGTGCCTCTTGCCTCCACCGGCGAAGCCGGGGGAGGTGGCGCGCTGCGAAGCAGCGTGACGGAGGGGGCAAGCGCCAGCGTTCATGGCCTCAGCCTTGCTGAGGCCGTGCTGGGTGCGCAGATGCTCGACATAGCTGCGGGCGCAGGCCTCGAGGCTCATGCAGGCGCGGCGGTAGTTTTCAAAGCGACGTGCGGTGTCGGCCCAGTCTTCGGGGGCGGCGAATAGCTCGAAGGGGATGAGACGCGGGTTCCAGCCGAGGCGGCGGTAGGCTTCGCGCCAGAGGGCGAAGTCGAGCCGGGATTCAGCGTGCGCGAGGAAGATCGCGAGCTGGTCGAAGACGGAGCGGCTGATCTTCCTGCCGCGCATGGCTGCAAAGCCGTTGCGGATCACGAGGATCATCAACGGCCAGAAGCTGATCATGACGCCCAGAAAGGCGGGGACGTCACGCAGCAGCCAGATGGGCAGGCTCCGACGTTTCATGGGCATGAGTTTAAACCCGCCGCGAGCCCTGCCGGTTTGCGTCGTGGATTCCCGCAGGTTTTTTGGCGGAAGCCTTTGAGATTGCTGCGGAAGAATTTTCTCTATCCGCCGAATCCGGACACCCGCCTTCCAACAAAAGGGGGCGTAGCTCGCGGTCCGCAAGTCTGGAGGATCGCTATTCGCGCGGGAGGCCGAGGTCTTTCATGCGGCCGAGATAGGCGGCCATGCGGGCGGTCTTCTGCTGGCTGAGTTCGGCGAGGTAGGCCCAGGTGTAGAGGCCGGTGTTGTGGCCATCGGAGAACTGGACGCGGAGGGCGTAGCGGCCGACGGGCTCTGCGCCGGTTACAGTGATGTGGCGCTTGCGCGTGGGTGGAGGCGGGTTTTCCGAGCCGTGGCCTTTGGTTTCGGCGCTGGGGCTTTCGATGCGGAGGAGTTCGTAGGGGATGGAGCCCTCGCTGCCGTCATCGAAGCGGATCAGGAGTTCGGCGCGGGCCTTGTTGAAGCGGAGTTCGGCGGGGAAGGGGGCGGTGATCATGGAAGTCCCCTCGTATCCGAGTCCCTCTTTGGGGACAGCCCCCTCCGTCTCGACGCTTCGCGTCGATCCACCTCCCCCGCCTTCGGCAAGGGAGGACGCGTTTTTACTTGGACGCGCCAAGGTCGCGGGCTTCGTCGCGGAGCATGACGGGGACGCCATTGCGGATGGGGAAGGCGAGGCCGGCGGCGCGGCTGACCAGTTCGTTGGCTTCGCGGTCGTAGGTCAGCGCCGAGCGCGTGACCGGACAAACCAGCACTTCGAGGAGACGCGGGTCGACGCCCGGATCGCCCGCTTCAGTTTGAGTCGCCTGAGAGTGCGTCTGAGTGTGATTCGATTGCATGGCGCGTTCTGCGTTGCTCATTGGACGTATCCGCCGCCCTGACCGGGGCGCTCCATTTGTAGCAGACTTATCAGAGCCGCACACCTGTCCTCAAGTGTGCGCGCTTCGAGAAGCGCCTGCTTCTCGGAATTGGCAAAGGGGCACCCCGCCGACAGCGAGTTGATCAACGCTTCGAGCGGCGCCGATTCGACTGCGGCCCAGTCGGTCTTGAACTCGCTGCGGCTCAAATAGGCGCGCAGGGCTTCCTGCAGGCGCGCGCGCGCGGCGTCATCGAGCAGGTTGGTGTTGGCCGCGAGGTCGTGCGCGAACGGGGTCCAGTCGGCGCGAACCAGGCGATAAGGCGCGCCGGCGCGAAGCTCTTCGCCGATGCGGAATCGGCCGATGCCGGTGAGGACGATCAGATAGCGGCCGTCATCTGTCTCCTGAAACGCAGTGATACGGCCCGCGCAGCCCACCTGGGACAGGGCCGGGCGCTCATCGTCGAGCGGGGCATTGGGGCCGAACATGGAGGCAGGCTGGATCATGCCGATCAGCCGGTGGCTCGCGAGCGCGGCATCAACCATGGCGAGATAACGCGGCTCGAAAATGTTGAGTGGCAGGCTGGCGCGCGGGAACAGCAGCGCGCCGCCGAGCGGAAACACGGGTATGGCGGCTGGAAAGTCAGATGGCTTGCGATAGACGCGTGGCAAAGGCTGTGGCCCTCGACGAGATGCCCCGAAGGGCGGCGACCCCACCCGAGTCAGGTCCCTCATATCATGACATGGGCGGGGCCGCGACCGATTCCAAGCTGCCCGAACGATCAACCGATGAAGGCATGCACCAGAAGGGCGCCGGCGATGGCGAGATAGGTCAGCATCGTGCCGAGCGTGCCTACGAGACGTCCGATCGAGAAGCCGCCGGAGCCGGCAAGGCCGGTCGCGTGCAGGATGCGCGAGACGAACAGCACGAGGCCGCACATGTGGATGTACCAGGCCGGCATGCCCAGCACGCCCAGCGCCACAATGCCCGCCATCAGGACAGGGACATCCTCTACCGCGTTGAGCTGCACCCGCGTGAAGCGGCTGAATTCCGGCGTGGTCTCGCCCGAGGGCACTTTTAGCCGGCCGCGTTGCGCCCCGACATACATTTTGAGCCCGAGCATCAGCAGCACCAGCAAGCCGATATTCATGGCCGCCGCCTGAACCGGGCTCATCGTCGTTATGAAATCCATTGTGTCCTCCCCAGAGCGTCCGTCTGTTCGCGGGACACTAGGCGCGGGCTGAGCCGTTTGTCATCCCGCTCGGGCGTGGCGAGAGCCGGGATGACAAGCGGAGGCCGCCGCCTTACCAAGCTTCCAACAGGGAGAGGCGCATGGCCGATATGCCATCAAAGGGAGCCGGATCGGGTGGGGAGCGGCTGTTCCGGTCCATTCAGGCTGCGAAGCCGAAGCTGGTGACCGGCGTGCCGGACGGCATGCTGTCGCAGACCATCATGCTGTGTGAGGCGTCGCCCGATTTTCCCTATATCGGGTGCGCGCGCGAAGAAGAATGCATCGGGGTCGCGTCGGGCGCCGCCATGGCGGGCGAGCGCGCCATCGTGATGGTGCAGAATGCCGGGCTGCTGAATTCGCTCGGCGCGTTTGCGACGATTGGGCTGCGCTATGGGCTGCCTTTTGTGGTCATCGTGACGAACAGGGGCGCGCTGGCCGATCCCAATGGTTATGACATCGAAAAGCGCGAGGCGTTTGACGCCGGCGTGCGCCCGATGGCGCGGGTGTTCGATTTCGACGCTGCGGATCTGCCGGACGACCTGATCCCGGCGGCTTTCAAATGGGCGGAGGCGGCGCGCAAGCCGGTTATCCTCGCGCTTGAGAAGCGGCTTGGCTCTGGTGAAGGGGCGGCGGCATGAGCGAGCCCATGAACACGCAGAGCAATCTTCCCTCGCAGCAGGATGCGATCTCGGCGGCGCTGGCGCTGTATCCGGCCCGGCCGTTTGTGGTGTCCGACATCGGCTCGCAGACGGGCTGGCTGAAGGCGGCCGGGCATGATCCGCGCAATCTCTATGTGTCGGGGCCGATGGGGCTGGCGACCTCGGTGGCGCTTGGGCTCGCAGCTGTGCGGCCGAACGATCAGGTGCTGGCGATCGCGGGCGATGGCGCGCTGGCGATGAACCTGACCTCGCTGGCGACGATTGCGGGGGCCAAGCCGAAGAACCTCGCCATCCTGCTGGTCGATAACCGGATCTACGAGTTCACCAACTCCGTGCCGACGCCGACGCGCGATCTCGACTGGCTCGCCGTGGGGCGTGCATTCTTCGGCGAGGCGTGTGTGCGGTTGTCAGACCTGACGGCGGAACGCTGGGCGGGCGTGGCGCGGCCGGCCATGATCGTCGCGGATGTCGCGCCCGCTGGGGCCAAGCCGCCGGCGCTGGGCCTGACGCCGGCGATGATCCGGGCGGAATTCCTGGGGGCGAGCCGGAAGTAACTCGTCCTCCCCCGCTTCGCAGGGGAGGACGCCTTCCGTGCTTCCCCGTTCATGGGGAAGGTGGCCCGAAAGGTCTAACGGGGACAGCGCGAAGAAATTCTACCTGAACAGCAGCGACGCCAGCCGGCGGCGGCCTTCCTTCGTGACGTCGGCTTTCGGGCCGGCGGCTTCGAAGATCTTCAGCAGCTGTTCCTTCGCGGCGCCGTCCTTCCACGTCATGTGTTTCTCGAGGATGGCGAGCAGCTGGTCGGCGGCTTCCTCGTGCTTGCCCTCGGCCGAGTAGAGCCCGGCGAGATCGAAGCGTGCGTCCCAGTCGGTGGGCGTGTTGGTGACGCGGGTCTTGAGGTCGAGCTTGGCGTCCGGTTCGGATGTGTGGCTGAGCAGGTCGAGCGAGGCGAAGATGCCGACGGCAGACGGGTGTTTCCGGTTCGGCTCCGGGATCATCTCGGCGATCGTTCGGGCGCGTTCGACATCGCCGGCTTTCAGATAGCAGCGCGAGAGGCCGGCGAGGGCTTCGATATTATCCGGCTCCTGTTCGAGCACGACAGCGAAGATTTCGGCAGCGGCCGGGAAGTCGCCGGCGTCGGACGCATCTTCGGCGGCGGCGAGCATTTCAGCGACGGTCGGGCCTGCGTCGGCGCCGCCATTCATCTGCTTGGTGATGAACGCGCGGACCTGGCTTTCCGGCAGCGCGCCCATGAAGGCGTCAACCGGCTGACCGTTCCTGAACGCGACGACGGTCGGGATCGACTGCGAGCCGGTCATCTTGGCGATCTGGCTGAAGACGCCGGGGTTCTTGTCGACGTCGATCTTCACCATCTTCACGGCGCCGTTGTTCTCAGCCACGACTTTCTCAAGCGTCGGGCCAAGCGAGCGGCACGGGCCGCACCAGGTCGCCCAGAAGTCGACGATAACCGGCACCGACTTCGACGGCTCGACCACGTCTGTCATGAAGGTCTGGTCGGACCCGTCGGTGACGTGGGGGCTCTTGGGCCCGCCAGCGGGGGGTCGTCCTGCGCCTGCGCCGATGATGTCCACGGGGAACAGCTCCTGTCGTTCGGCCCTGAATGGGGTCAGGCCTAGATGGGTTCCGCCTCCCGAAACCGCAACGCCCATGCCTTAGCCGGGTTGGGCGCCGCCCAGTTTCGTGAAGTCGATGCGGGTGACGGTATGGCCGCTTGCGGCGGCAAAGCCAAGGAAGTCCTCCCGGGAAATCGCCGTGGTCATATCGCAGCGCAGCGGGTGGAAATTCAGGGTTTCATGGGCGAGCAGGGCCTCGTCCAGCACCAGTTTCACGCGAGCCCCGGTATCATTCATGATGGCAAAGCCTGTGACCGAGCCGGGGGTGACGCCCAGCGTCTGCCAGAGCAGGGGGGCGTCCGTGAACGACAAGCGCTGGGTTCCGATCTGGCGGTGCAGCTGGTTCAGCGGCAGAACGCTGGAATGGAGCGCACAGACCAGCACCAGCTGGCCGGACTTGTCCTTCATGAAGAGGTTTTTCGTATGCCCGCCGGGCATGTCGACCTTCACGGTTTCGCTTTCGGCGACGGTGAAGACCCTGGCGTGGGTGTAGGTCGTGGTCTGGATGCCCAGACTGTCGAGCATGGCGAACAGCGGCTTTTCCGGCGCGCGGGAAAAATCGTCCGGCGCCGGCATGTGTCCCCTGTCGCAGGGGTCGTGTGGGGTTGTTTGATCCGCCATCAGCGCTGGTCTAAATGTCGGAGCCCGCGACGGGAAGGACCCTCTTCATGCGCCTCGACTGCTACAAGATCCACGAATGGGCGCCGCAGATCGTGCCGGGGCAGGGCCGCCGCGCCTGGATGGACGCCTTCCAGGACCGCCACCCCTATCGCTGCCTGCCGCTCACCATGGCCAACACGACAGGCTGGGAAATCCTCAGCCCCATCGGCATGACCATCGAATGGGATGGCGGCATGATGGAGGCCGGCATCAAGATCACGGGCGATGAGCCCTGGCCGCCCGTGAAGAACATCGCCGACAGCCATTTCCGGCGCGGCATCGTCACCTTCCACACGGGTCACCTGTTCCGCACCGAACCGGGCTGGTCGCTGTGGACCATGGGTCCGCCCAACGAGCCCAAGGACGGGATCTATCCGCTGCAGGGGCTGGTCGAGACCGAATGGTTGCCGTTTCCGTTCACGATGAACTGGCAGATGACCCGCCCGGGAAAAGTCCGTTTCGAGAAGGGCGAGCCGTTCTGCTTTTTCACGCTGGTGCAGGACAAGAAGCTGGAAGAGATCGAGCCCTCGCTGCGCCTGCTGGCTGACAACCCCAAGCTGAACGATGAGTTCAAGGCGTGGGCCGAAAGCCGTGGCGACTTCAACAAGAAGCTGCTGCAACGCGATCCCAAGACCTCGAAAGAAGGCTGGCAGCGCCATTACATGAAGGGCCAGACCGTTACGGGCGGCGAGGCCGAAAGCCATGTCACCAAACGCAAGCTGAAAGCCCCCAAACCGGTCGCCAAGCCGCTCCCGGGCCTTGGCGGGAGCTGATCAGCTTCCCCTTGCGTCTCCCCCTTGCATCCGCCCCGGCTTTCGGCTTATAGACCCCCTCCCAAGCCGAAAGGCTCAGGATTTTACCCAGCAAACCGGTGCAAGCCGGGATTGTAACGCCAGGAAGCGGGCGTAGCTCAGGGGTAGAGCACGACCTTGCCAAGGTCGGGGTCGGGCGTTCGAATCGCCTCGCCCGCTCCATTTTTTACCACCGCGCAAGATCCAGCATTCCCCTTCGGGGCGCGCCGCCCTTTATGACTGTTGCGCCGCTCACGTGCCGGAACCCGACCGTCTGATTGACATTGGTCGCCCCGGACGCGAGACGCAGGGACCGCCTCGCATCCTGCCGACGCGGCGACGAGCAGGGGGCGAGGGGCAGCGGTGAGCGGCAAGAAACCCGTCAACACCACCTTCGAGAACTTTGACCTCAAGGCTGAGGCCGACGAGGCGCGTTCCGATACGGTGCGCTTCGCGTTCGAGTTTCCCGAGCTTCTGGCCGATTTCCGCGTCGCCGACGCCAAGGCCAACGCCGCCAAGAAGACCAGCCGCCGTGCTGGCTATCTCTCGGTCGCAATGGTGCTGGCCGCCCTGCTGGCAGGATCGTCGGCGCCGGTGCTTCACGCGCTTCATATCAGTCACAGCCTCGAGCTGGCGATCGGCTATGTCTCGGCAGCGCTGGGTCTGATGGGCGCGGCCCTCGGATTGCTCGGCCTGCGCAACACTTCGTCGCGCCACATCTGGCTGCGCAACCGGCTCAAGACGGAATCGATGCGGCTGTTCCATTTCCAGTACATGGCCGCGCAGTTTCCGAACCTGATCGCGGCAGGCAACAATCCCGCGCTGCGGCCCGCCTATCTTGCGGCGCGCGCGGCCGCTTATGCAGATCTGGTCAACGGCCCCCTTGCTGATCCGGATGCAGAGCTGCACCGCATCGCGATCCAGTCGGGGGCCTACGCCTTTCGTGCGGCGCCCGAAGCGCATCTTGCCGGCAACGAGGATACAGCGATCGCGGAGACGGTGTTCGCCGCCTGGCGCAAGCTGCGCCTGCAATGGCAGCTGGGCTATTGCGAGGCGATGCTGGCGACCAAGCGCACCGGCAAGCGCCTATCCTCGCGCCAGACCGAGCGCGCCTTCTCCCGCCTTGGCTGGGCCAGCGTGGCGATCGTCGTGACGCTCCATATCGTGATGATCGCAGCAGAACCGCTCAGCCTGTCGCGACTCTGGCTTGAGGCGGCCGTGGTGTGGACGGCGCTGATCGCGCTCGGCGCGCGGGCGCTGGAGGCGGGTCTGCAGCCCTCGCGCGATGTTGAGCGCTACGAACAGTACCGTGCGAACATCCTCGTCGCCAGCGAACGTTTCGAGGCGGCCGACGGCCTGGCGGGCAAGCTCGAAGTCATGCGCGGGTTCGAACGCAACAGCCTCGAGGAAATGCGCATCTTCATGCGCACGCACAAGCGCTCGAGCTTCATGCTTTGACCAAATGGTCGCGAGCAGGTGACGTCTGGCCTCGCGCGGTCTATCCCGCACTCCCATGAAAGTAGTCATCGCAGGCGGAGGCATCGGGGGGCTCAGCGCCGCTATCGCGCTGTGCAAGGTGGGATTCGAGGTCGAGGTCGTCGAGCGCGCGTCCGCCCTGCAGGAGGTTGGCGCCGGCCTGCAACTCTCGCCCAACGCGACCAAGGGTCTTGCTTCGCTAGGCGTCCTCGAAGCAGTGGCCGCCATATCCTCGATTCCCGAAACGCTGGAGATGCGGATCGGGCGGACCGGGCAGAAGGTCTTCTCGATCCCGATCGCCCGGGAAGCGCGTAATCGGTATGGCGCGCCCTACCTGCACGCCCATCGCGCCGACCTGATTGACATCCTGTCGCGCGCCGGGGTTCAGGCCGGGGCTCAGATCCGGCTCGGCGCGCGTGTCTCGGCCTATGTGCGTGACGATGCCGGCCTGCGGGTCGGGCTCGATACCGGGGCCATCCTCCCGTGCGACCTGCTGGTCGGCGCCGATGGCGTGCGCTCTACCGTGCGGCGCCAGATGCTGGGCGAGGAAGCGCCGCGCTTCACCGGCGCTGTCGCCTGGCGGATGACGGCGCCGGCCGATGTCGCGCCTGACCTGCCACAGTCCGCCATTGTCTGGGCGGGCCCCGGCAAGCATGCCGTCACCTATCGCATTCGCCGGGGGACGCTGATCAACTTCGTCGGCGTGGTCGAAACACGGGACTGGCGCAGCGAGAGCTGGGACCAGGCGGGCGATCCTGTCGAGCTGGCGAAAATCTTCGGCGACTGGGCCAGCCCGATCCCGGACATCATCGCCAGCGCCAGCCATTGTTTCGTCTGGGCGCTGTTCGACCGCGATCCTCTGCCGAGCTGGTCAGAGGACCGGGTCACGCTGCTGGGCGACGCGTGTCATCCGATGCCCCCCTTCCAGGCGCAGGGCGCGGCGATGGCGATCGAAGATGCGGTGGTGTTGGCCAAGTGCCTGAACGCGGAGGGCGTGTCGCAGGCGTCCCTGCAGCGCTATGAAAAGCTGCGCAAGCCGCGCACGTCCAAGGTTCTCGCCAGTGCACGCGCCAATATGGGCGTTTTTCACCGCTCAAACATCGTGACGCAGGCGGCGACCTATGGTCCGATGAAGCTTGCGGACCGGCTGTTCCCGTCTTTTGTCCGCTCGCGACAGGACTGGATCTATGGCTACGATG
>CALRWU020000077.1:0-9990 GCA_943371945.1 Azorhizobium sp. AG788 | reverse complement strand
GAGACCATTATCTGGAAGCCGGTCGTCACCGATCACTGGGCGAAGGTCCTGCGCGATCTCATCGAGGAACATGTCCGCTGCACCGGATCGCTGCAGGCGAAGACCATTCTCGACAACTGGCAGCTCGAGCTGAGCAACTTCGTTCACGTTGTGCCGAAGGAGTCGGTCAGCCGCCTCGCCGCCCCGCTGGAACTGAAAGCGGCTGAGTAAGCAGCTAGTCCTTCCGCCAGGGCGACTTGATCGTGTAGCCCTGCTCCACCGGCGCGGTGGGCACGGACTGCGCGGAGAAGTTCTCGCTCATGCCGGGGATCTGCAGGCCCGCGATCTGCTTCGGCGGCACGATCTGGAAGCCGAGCGCGTTGAACAGCGCGATGAAGCCGATAAAGGACAGGATCGTCGTCGCAATGACCTGCGCGATCACGCGGGTGATCAGCCCGCGGAAGAAGAACGCCGCGCTCAGCGCGGAGACCGTGCTGCCGCCAAGCCCTGCGAGACCCGCAACTGTCGCAAGATCAAAATCGAGACCCATCTTGTCCTCCCTATCGCCGCGCAACCGGGGTTGCTGCGACCCGACTAACGGGACGAGACTAGTCGAAGACTTCGCTGGAAGGAAACCGCGAGATGCCGACCTACCATGGCTCCTGTCATTGCGGCGCAGTCAGGTTCACGGTCGAAGGTCCGATCGACGAGGCTTACACGTGCGATTGCTCACTCTGCGCGAAAAAGAACGCGCTCATGGCCAACGTCCATGAAAGCCGCCTCGCCATTACGGCTGGCGAAGACAGGCTGGGCCTCTACCAGTGGAATGCGCGCATTGCGAAGCACTACTTCTGCACGGGCTGCGGCATCTACCCCTTCCACAGGAAGCGCTCGATGCCGGACCATTACGGCATCAATCTCAAGGCGCTTGATGATTTCGACTGGACCTCGTTGCCCGTCCGCGCGGCGGAGGGACAGGGCATGCCCATCGTCGACCCGAATGCGCGCGAGGGTTGGCCCGGCCCCCGCCAGATCTGAGCCCTTGCGGATTTTGCCCTTGTATTATATCCGGGTAAAAAGGATTGCCTATGGTCGACAAATCCCGCCGCCAGGAATTGCTCCAGCAGTTCTCTGACCGTCCGCCGCAGAACGGTGTCTTTGCGCTGAAGAATTCCGTGACCGGCGAGGTCTGGATCGGCGTCAGCCGCAATCTCGACACGCAGGTCAACGGCCTCCGGGTCCGCCTCAGGAGCAACCAGCATGTGACCAAGGACGTGCAGGCATCGTGGAACACGCATGGCGAAGACGCCTTCATCTACGAGATCGTAGAACGCTTTCCAGAAACCGACCCGCACGTGATCGAGCTCAAGCGCACCGAACGCGCTGCCCATTGGCGCGAGCAGTTCAGTGCGGGGACGGTGAAGGGGATGTGACCACAATCATTGGTCCCAACTGTGCGCCTGCGTCCATCCGCTTCAGGGACGGCGCCCACAAGCTTGAAACGGCGCCGTCGAAATAGAGCGCGTTCACGCTCTTCAGCTCGTCACGGAAAAAACGCGCCAGCTTGCCGAACGAGACCGGACCGTCACTGATCACAAACCACGTGCGGCCATCGTCGCCAACGCCCACGCCATTCCGCACGAAGCGAGAGTCCCCGTCTTGGCTGAATTCAGGATGCAGAGTTCCATCAATGACCAGCATCGGTCCGGATTGCGTCGCCCATAACGGGGTGGCGCTTGCAGCCAGGAATGCTTCTGTGGATGCGACATGCGGAGCGCCCGCTGCATCCACCCAGAAAACGCCATTTGGCTTCATGTGAAAATTGCCCGGCCCATCGGCCGTGCTGATCGTGTGTAGCCGCTGCCCGTCTTCAACATAGAGCCCGATCGGCGATCCGGCGGCGTCGAACATGCCTGCATTCATCGCGAAGGCGACGTCTGCCTCCGGCACATCGCGAGACAGCGATGCAAAACCGCGATAGGGCGCGCCATCTGGCGGCGCCCACGCAAGTCGCAACGCCTGCTGCTTTGCGTCGAAGCCGCATACGACGAAGTCATCACGCTCGAATGTCTGTGAGACACACGCTGTATCGACAACCGCCTCCTTGCAGGCGGCCGCTGCAAGCACGGCCAAAAGGACAAGGGCTCCAGCGCGCATGCAACAGGTGTCGATCAATTCTGGCCGTGACGAAAGTGTCGTCGACAGCGAATGCTAGATCTTCACCGCCGGCAGCGCGTTGAACGCCGTGCGCAGCGAGGCGGCCCACGAGTCGCTGATCTGGCGGAATTCCTTGTGATCGCTTTCGATGCGCTGGCTCTTCGCCTTGAACTCGTTGACCGGGATCACGCACATGTCGAGCGGCATGCCGACCGACAGGTTGGAGCGCACGGTTGAATCCATGCTGACCAGCGCGGCCTTCACAGCCTCCTCGATCGTTGTGTCCGGGCGGATCACGCGGTCGAGGATCGGCTTGCCATACTTGTGCTCGCCGATCTGCATGTAGGGCGTGTCTTCGCCCGCCTCGATGAAATTGCCGGCGGTGTAGATCAGGAACAGGCGCAGCTCGCCGCCCTTGCGCTGTCCGGCCATGATCACGGTCGCATCCGCCGCCGCGCCTTGCGCCTCGATCTCGGCGCGGTCGCGCTTCTGCACTTCGCGCATCGCCTCGCCCACCATCTGCGCGCCGCGATAGAGCGTGTCGCACGTCATCAGGCTTTCGATCTCGGGATCGATCCGGCTCTGCTTGATCTGCGTGGTGATGTGCGTGACGACGCCCTGCGTGATGCCGAGATTGCCGGCAGTCATCAGCGCGACGACGCGCTCGCCCGGCTCCTCGAACACGAACATCTTGCGAAAGCGCGCGATGTTGTCGACGCCCGCATTGGTGCGTGTGTCCGACAGCAGCACCAGGCCAGCCTTGAGTTTGAGGCCAACGCAGTAGGTCATTTCTCGTCCCGATTCCCCGGCGTGGCTTCCGTTCCCAACTATTGCTGGGTCTGGTTTTGCCCGTCTTGATTCTGTGACTGAGACTGGCCCGTCGCCTGAGCAATGTCGACCGAGGCGCTAAGCCGCTCTTGTGAACCTCCGGACACATTGCCGCGGATCGGGGCGGCATCCGCCGCATCCAGGCCGCATCCCAGGCGCACATAGCGATCCGTCGGGCATAACCGGTTGGCGGCGTCGAACCCGACCCAGCCGATTTCCGGCACAAAGGCCTCGGCCCAGGCGTGTGTTTCGGTGAGTTTCGTGTCTTCGGCGAGCAGGTAGCCCACGACATAGCGCGACGGCGCCCCCAGCTTGCGTGCGGCGCTGATGAACACGTGCGCATGATCCTGGCAGACGCCCTTGCCTGCCTTCAGGGCCTGCGCCGCCGTGGTGAGCTGTGATGTCGAGCCCGGCTTGTATTCGATCGTGTCGGCGACCGTGTTGAACAGCGCGTGCAAGCGGTCGAGCGGCGACGTGCCCGTCACGCCTGCCGCCAGATCCTCGATCCTTTTGTCGGCTTCGGTCAGGGGCGTCGGACGCAGGAAGACCTGTGGGCGCGAGGTTTCGCGCAAGCCCCGCACGACGCCAGCCGTGTCCGTCGTCTCGACCTCGCCTTCGGCGATCACGACAAGCTCGGGGCCGACTTCCGCGCGCGTCCAGATCGCCTCGCGATCGGCGGTCGCGGTGTTCAGCAGCGGGGCGACGCTCTGCCCGTTCACGCTGACGGTCCAGCTCTTTACCCGCTGGCCATCGAAACTGGGCGGATACAGCCGCAGGCGCAGCGCACAGCGGTCCGCCGGAGGATCGTAGGAATAGGTCGTGGCGTGGCGAACGGTGAGGCGCATGTCTAGAAGTGATAAGCCTTGCTGATTTCCATGGACAGGCGCCGCGTCGTCCCGATCGCCTCGGAGACAAACTCGTGCAGCCCGCTCTGGAAGAGTTCTTCGATTCCGATGGCGTCGAGACGTTCAACCATCTCGTTGGCGACAAGCTGTGGCGAGCTGGTCTCGCCATAGTCGCTCGCAATGTCGTCGAGGAAGCGTTTTATCGAGCGGTAGCAATAGGCGACCGAACGCGGGAAAGTCGCGTTCAGGATCAGGAAATCGGCGATCCCCCAAGGCGTGTAGTCGCCCTTGTACACGTGATGGTACGCGCGCAGCGCCGATGTCGCGCGCAGCACGCTGGTCCATTGGTGATAGTCGCGCCCGCCGCCGACGACATCGGTCTCCGGCAGCAGGACATAGTATTTCACATCGAGCAGGCGCAGCGTCATGTCGGCGCGCTCGATCAGCCCGCCCATGCGCAGGAAGTAGTAGCCGTCATTGCGCAGCAGCGAGATTTCCGACGCGCCGCGGAAAGCCGCCGTGCGGTTCTTGGTCCACTCCAGCAGCGTCGGCAGGCTCTTCAGCGCCGTGTCCGCGTCCATCTGGCCAAGCTGGCGCCAGCCATCGTTCAGCGCCTCCCACATGTCCTGCGTCAGCGCCGTCCGGATCGCGCGGCCATTGGCGCGCGCCGATGTCAGGCATGACCGGATCGAGGAGGGATTGTCCGCATCCAGCAGTAGGCGTTGCACCACGGTGGCGCCATCGAGCTTCTTGTCTTCGACAATGTCGGGCGCCGAACCGGAGGCCGCCGCAACGGAGCGCCATTCCTCCTGCTCGTTCGAGCCGGGCAGCATCGCCATGCGATAGCCCATTTCAATCAAGCGGGCCGTGGCGTCGGCGCGCTCCATATAGCGGCCCATCCAGAACATGTTTTCAGCGGTACGGCTCAGCATGTCATTCCGCCAGGATCCAGGTGTCTTTGACGCCACCGCCCTGGGAGGAGTTCACAACCAGCGACCCCTTCTTCAAGGCCACGCGCGTGAGCCCGCCTGGCGTCAGGCGGATTTCCTTGCCGACGAGGCAGTAGGGCCGGAAATCGACATGGCGCTCCTCGATCCCTTCATTGCCAAGGATCGGCGCGGTCGACAGGTCCAGCGTCGGTTGGGCGATGAACTCGTTGGGGTTCGCCTTGATCTTGGCGCGGAACGCGTCGATTTCCTTCTTCGCTGCATGCGGCCCGATCAACATGCCATAGCCGCCCGAGCCGTGGACGCGCTTGATGACGAGGTCCTTCAGGTTATCGAGCACGTACTTGCAATCGTCCGGCTGGGCACAGCGCCAGGTCTGCACGTTCTCGAGGATGGGCTTCTCGCCGAGATAGAATTTGATCATGTCCGGCACGAAGACATAGATCGCCTTGTCGTCCGCCACCCCCGCCCCCGGCGCCGAGCACAGCGTCACGCCGCCAGACCGATAGACGTCGAAAATGCCCGGCACGCCGAGCAGCGAGTCTGCCTTGAAGGCCAGCGGGTCGATATAGGTGTCGTCGATGCGCCGGTAGATCACGTCCACCCGCTGCGGACCGCGCGTTGTGCGCATCCAGCAGAGTCCGTTCTCGACGAAAAGATCCTGCGGCTCGACCAGCTCAATGCCCATCAGGTCGGCGAGGAAGGAGTGTTCGTAATACGCCGAGTTCAGCGAGCCAGGAGTCAGCAGCACAACCGTCGGATCGTCGTCGCACTTGATCGGGGCAACTTCCTCCAGCGTCTTCTTCAGCATGCTCGGATAGTTCTCGACACCCTCGACAATCCCCGCCTGGAACAGCTGCGGGAACATCCGCATCATGATCTCGCGGTTCTCCAGCATGTAGGAGACGCCCGAAGGCGTGCGGCAATTGTCTTCGAGCACCTGGAAGCGATCCGCATCCGTCCGCACGATGTCCACGCCGACAATGTGGCTGTAGACGCGGCCCGGCGGATCGACGCCCACCATGTCCGGCAGGAAGGCCTCGTTCTGGTAGACCAGTTCTTCCGGGATGATCCCCGCCCGCATGATTTCGCCGCGGTGGTAGACGTCGTACAGGAATGCGTTCAGTGCCCGGCTGCGCTGCTTGATGCCACGCGACATCTTCCGCCATTCGGCCGCCCCGAAGACGCGGGGGATCAGGTCGAACGGGATCAGCCGCTCCGGGTCGCCGCCCTCGCCATAGACCGCGAACGTGATGCCGATCTTGCGGAAGATGGCCTCCGCCTCGCTCTGGCGAAGCTTGAGCAGGTCGACCCCGCTCGCGTTTATCCATTCGGAGACCTTGTCATAAGGTCCCCGGATTGACCGGTCGTCTGCGAACATTTCGTTGTACATGCAGTCCCAGTCCTAGACGCACCCCGGCCCGGCGCGAAGTCGCCGCCGCCGACCTTTTCAGCAAGCGCAGTCCCTGCCTAAACTTTGAGCACGGAAAAGTGGATACGGAAGCCTCCTCTCGGGCCATTCCCATGAATATTTCATGAGTTCGGCCGCCGGGAACTCTCCTTCGCCAGATCCGAACCATATTCCAACGTCCAACGCGACGCCTCCGGATCCCTTGAATGCAAGCACCCAAGCCAAAGCAGTTTCTCCAGAACATTGTCCGCCTCGCCCTCAGCGAGATTGGTGCGACGATAGCGCTAGGGATCACGGCGTTCGGCGTCCTCGCCTTCGCCCTCATCGCGGACGAAACCTTCGAAGGCGAAACCCGAGGTTTCGACGAATCGATTCTTCTCGCCCTGCGCGAACCGGGCGACCCGACCAACCCGATCGGACCGGCCTGGCTCGAACACGCCCTGCTCGATATCACCGCACTCGGCGGCTATGTCATTCTCAGCATGCTGGTCATCGGCGTCGCGATCTACCTGATCGCCGCGGGCAAACGCGGTACAGCGCTTCTGGTTGTCGGCGCGGTCGGCAGCGGCACGTTACTGAGCGAGACGCTCAAGTTCGGCTTCGCCCGCCCCCGCCCCGACCTCGTCGCCCATCTCGCCGAAGTGCAGAGCGCCAGCTTCCCGAGTGGCCACGCCATGATCTCGGCGATCGCCTACCTCACCCTCGGCGTCCTGCTGACCCGCGCACACAAGCAGCGCCGCACCAAGATCATCATCATGAGCTACGCCATCCTGCTCACCCTGATGATTGGCCTCAGCCGCATCTATCTCGGCGTCCACTGGCCCACCGACGTGCTCGCCGGCTGGGCGCTCGGCGCTGCGTGGTCAAGCCTGTGGTGGCTTGGCGCCTGGCAGCTCCAGCGCATGGGACAAGTCGAAAAGCCGACGTAGAATTCGGCGACGTTCCCCGCCGTGCGTCGCCTGCCTACGGTTTGCCCTTGGCGGGTTTGGCGCCGGGCTTGGCCTTTGCCGCCTCGGCGGCCTCTCGCGCCTCCAGGACGCGCGCGCCCTCGAGGATGCCGTACAGCGCGTAGTTGCCTTCGTGGCAGGCATATTCGTACATCTTGCCGTTCAGCGCCGCGAACTCGTACTCGCCGCCCCACGGCGCGTCCCACAGTGTCGGGTCCTCGACCGTGAAGCCGTAATACAGCCTGTCGTCCGCAACCCGCTTGAACCGTTCGGTGACCTTGAGGTCTTTCCACGCACCCATGAACTGCTGGCTCTGCGGGATATGCGTGGTTTCCACCACCAGGGTATCGCCATCCCACCAACCGATCGAATCCCCGAAATAGGGCCGGACATCATCGGTGCGATGTTTCGAATTCAGCCTGACAATGCGCGCATCATGCACCATCTCCGTCGCGATCAGGACGTGATCGGGCGACTGCACGATCTGGTAGCTGTTGTTGTAGAACCCGTTCGCGAACATGGGCGGTCCGGCGTTGCGGCCAAACGATACGATGCAGCGTTCCGTCGCGCGTGATTCCGGATTGTCGAACGACTGGCCGCGCGGCGGGGTCGGCCCCAACAGCTTGACGAAGGCCGGCGGTTCAGGCGGGGGTGCAGGCGTTGCGCCGGCCTTGCGTGGCGGCGCGGTTCCGGTTGGCGTCGTGATGATCGACGAGCGCGGCTGGCCGTTGACCCGCATCACATGGTTGCCGGGATCAATCCAGAAACGGTTGTAGCCGCCCGTGGCGCCGCCGCCGGCGAGGTATTCGGGCTTGATGTCTTTCGGGATCACATATTCGGCCGGAGCATCAGCCGCAGTTGGCGCGCTGGCTTCCTCGATCTCGTCCTCCATCTCCTGCTCAAGTTTGGCGACCTCTGCCTCGCTGTAGACCAGACTGCTGACCCCGGCCGGGCGGGTCATCTTGGTCAGCGTTGTATTGTGCCAGAAGCCCTGCAGGTCCGGCTGCCCGATCTTCAAACGCGGCGCCGTGTAGGGCGGGTACGGCTTGGTCGGATCGTAGCTCTGCGCGGTTGCTGTTTTCGCCTCCGGCGTTTGCGCGTGCGCGATGGGACAAAGAACAAGCGATGTCGCAAGGGTGGCGAGCAGAGCGTAGCGCAAGCAAGATCTCCTGCAGCAAGAGACGCGTCCAACTGCCACGAACGTAAGATCAACCCGCCGGAGAGGCAACGCGTCGCAGCCCCGCTCAGCTGAAAGTGAGCTTACGCAGCGACACACGCGACAGCGGCCGCCGCTGATTTCCGCGTTGCCCGCACACCCCCGGACCGATAGCAGTCCGCTCATGACGACCCCGGAAGCCCCTCTGCCCGCGGAAGGACGCCTGAAGGAGAGCGCCCTTGCGCTTGGCTTCGATGTCGCCCGCATCGCCCGCGCCGATGCCGCGTGGGACGCTGGCGACCGTCTCTCGGATTTCGTCAGCCAGGGCTTTCACGGCGACATGGGCTGGATGGCCGAAACGCTCGAGCGCCGCCGGCACCCCACCCACATGTGGCCCGATGCGAAATCGGCGCTGGTCGTCGGCCTCAACTACGGACCCAAACACGATCCGCTCGAACCCCTCACCCGGCCCGAGCACGCGACCATTTCGGTCTACGCGCAGAATGTCGACTATCACGACCTGATGAAGCGCAAGCTGAAACAGCTCGCCTCATCCTTCGCGACCTCCACCGGCAACGATGTAAAGATCTTCGTCGACACTGCGCCGCTGATGGAAAAGCCACTGGCCCATCGCGCCGGTCTCGGCTGGCAGGGCAAGCACACCAACCTCGTCAGCCGCGAGCACGGCTCCTGGCTCTTCCTCGGCGTGATGCTGACCACCGCTGACCTGACGCCCGACACACCCGCAACGGACTCTTGCGGCACGTGCTCGGCCTGTCTCGACATCTGCCCGACGCAGGCCTTCCCGGCGCCCTACACGCTCGATGCCCGGCGCTGCATTTCCTATCTCACCATCGAAACGAAGGGGCCGATCCCCCGCGAATTCCGCCAGGCCATGGGCAACCGCATCTATGGCTGCGACGATTGCCTCGCCGTCTGCCCGTGGAACAAGTTCGCCCAGACCGCCCGCGAGGCTGCCTTTCATCCGCGTGCGGAGCTGACCGCCCCGCTTCTGGCCGATCTTGCGAGTCTTGATGACGCAGGCTTCCGCGAAGTCTTCGCCGGATCGCCCATCAAACGCATAGGACGCGACCGTTTTGTGCGAAATGTCATGATTGCGATCGGAAATTCGGGGTCGCGGGCCAACGCGGACTTGTGTATCCAGAGGCTGGATGATGCGTCACCCTTGGTGCGCGGAGCATCCGTCTGGGCGCTGGGGATCCTTGCTCCCGATATGTTTGAAGTGACGTGCAAGCTGCGGCGGCCCACCGAGGCCGACCCCGCAGTGTGTGAGGAGTGGGATGCTGGACCAGAAGCCCGAAGACGCGAACGGGCCTGACGCGCCCGCGAACGCAGCGGACGCTCCCTCCGGCGACAGCTCGTCATCCGGCGGCGGCATTCTCGGCCGCTGGCGCGCGGGCGTCACGCCGCAAGGCACGCCCTATGACAATGAGAAGCCGCTCTGGCGCCGCATCCTTGTCGGCTTCCTCGTATGGACCGGCATTCTCGGTGGCGGCTTCCTTGCGCTGAGCCTGCTCGCCGTCTTCGCAATCGGCTGGACCGGCCCGCCCCCCACCTTCAACATGGCCGGCATGGCGATGAAGGGTGTCGAGGTTCGCTCGAAATGGGTCGACCTCAAGGATATCTCCCCCCACCTCGTCCGCGCGGTGATCGCTTCCGAAGACCAGAATTTCTGCACGCATGACGGGTTCGACATCAA